>JAHIIS010000092.1 GCA_018899075.1 Candidatus Omnitrophota bacterium
CCTGCGCTACTGCCTGGATATCCTTTTTGGCCAATTTTACTTCGTTGACATGGCTGACCACCGGAATCATTATTTCGGGGAGCGGCTTGAACCCTTCTTTGATTAACTCGCAGGCGGCTTCAAAGACGGCTCTGGCCTGCATCCGGTTAATCTCGGGGAAGGTTATTCCCAGCCGGCAGCCGCGATGCCCGAGCATCGGATTGGCCTCGCGAAGGCTTGTTACCTTGGCCAGTAACTTCTTGAGCCCGGCAATCTCATTTTTATCGCCGCCGGAATCTTTTAATTTAGTAATCTTTATCGCCAGGTCTTCGTGTTTGGGCAAAAATTCATGCAGGGGCGGATCGAGCAGGCGAATAATTACCGGCAGGCCATCCATAACCTTGAGGATGCCCTTGAAATCTTCGCGCTGAAAGGGAAGGAGCTTCTCTAAAGCCCGCTTGCGCTCAGCTTCTGTATCAGCTAAAATCATCCTCCTCATCGCAGGAAGCCGCTCTTCTCCAAAGAACATATGCTCGGTGCGGCAGAGGCCGATTCCTGTGGCGCCAAATGCCCGGGCGATCTGGGCGTCGCCTGGGGTGTCCGCATTGGCCCGCACGCCTAAACGTTTTAACTCTTGCGCCCATTGCATCAGCCGCTTATACATTTTGTAAACGCCGGATTTATTTGCCGGCAATATTCCTTTAACTATCTGGGTAATTTCGGAATCTACCGTAGGCACACGCCCTTTCATTACTTCTCCGGATGTCCCGTCGATAGATATATAGTCGCCCTTTTTGACGATTTTATCACCGGCGGAAAATTGCTCTTTTTTATAGTCAATCTTGATTGCTTCGCAACCGGCCACGCAACACTTACCCATTCCTCTGGCCACAACAGCAGCATGGCTGGTGACTCCCCCACGAGCAGTTAAAATTCCCTGAGCAACAACCATACCGTGGATATCTTCAGGTGAGGTCTCCATACGCACCAGAATTACCTTCTCCCCTTTATTTACCTCATCTTCTGCTTCATCCGCGCTGAATACAACTTTCCCGCTGGCTGCCCCGGGAGATGCAGGCAGGCCGCGGGCAATTACCTCTTTCTTTGCCTGCGGGTCGAACATCCGGTGCAGAATTTGGTCTAACTGGTCCGGCTCAACACGCAAGACCGCCTCTTTTTTGGTAATCAACCCCCCTTGCGCCATTTCTACGGCAATGCGGATTGAAGCAAGCGCGGTCCTTTTGCCGGTTCTGGTCTGAAGCATCCAGAGCTTGCCTTTTTGAATAGTAAATTCGACATCCTGCATATCGCGATAATGTTTTTCTAATTTATGGCGGATACTTTCCAGCCCTTTATAGACCCCGGGCATCTCCTCTTCCAGGGAACTCAATTCTATCTTGTTCGCTCTTTTTTGAATCCTGTTTAAGGGATGGGGCGTCCTCACCCCGGCCACTACATCTTCGCCTTGAGCATTAATCAGATATTCTCCATAAAAGACATTTTCCCCTGTAGCCGGGTCACGCGTAAAGGCCACGCCCGTGGCGCTGTCATTGCCCATATTTCCGAAGACCATCGTCTGCACGTTTACGGCTGTTCCCCAGTCACCCGGGATTTTATTTAATTTGCGGTAGGTAACTGCCCGTTTATTATGCCAGGAATTAAAGACTGCCCCGATTGCGCCCCAGAGTTGCTCTTCGGGGTCTTCAGGAAAGGGCCTCTTTGCCTTTTTTTCTACGAGCATTTTATATTGCGGAATTAACTCTTTCAGGTCCTGCGCAGATAATTGCGTATCTAATTTTACGCCTTTTTCTTTTTTCTTTTTTTCCAACAGGTGCTCAAAATTGTCTTTATCTATTCCTAATACAACATTGGCGTACATCATTATAAAGCGGCGGTAACTATCGTAGGCGGTTCTTTCATTCTTAATCTGGGAAATAAGGCCTTTAACCGTCTCCTCGTTTAAGCCCAGGTTTAAGACGGTATCCATCATCCCGGGCATAGATGTGCGCGCGCCGGAGCGCACCGAAACCAAAAGCGGATTTTTCTTATCGCCGAATTTCATTCCCATAATCTTTTCCACTTTGGTTAAGCCCTTCTCTGCCTGCTCTTTCAGGCCCCGGGGGAACTTTCTCTTATTGGCGTAAAAGCTTGTGCAGACCTCGGTAGAAATCGTGAAGCCCGGGGGAACCGGGATACCTAAAGCGGTCATCTCCGCCAGATTCGCGCCTTTACCTCCCAGGAGGTTCTTCATTGAGGCTGTACCGTCGGCGCAACCGGCACCAAAAAAATAGACCATCTTTTTTGCTGTCTTAACCATTTATCCTTGCTCCTCTCGATTTTTCTTCGAAAAATTGATACTGAAGCAGCGTAAAGAAATGCGAACGCATAGTGAGCATTTTAGCTGCCGAAGTACCTTTTCCTAATGTAATTTCTCTATTAGATAAGCTTTCAGCCCGTCTATAGGAACCCGCTCTTGCTTCATCGAATCGCGTTCGCGGACCGTAACTTTCTTATCCTGCAATGAATCCACATC
>JAHIIS010000093.1 GCA_018899075.1 Candidatus Omnitrophota bacterium
GTGGGGATAATGCTGATGCGGCGCACACCCAAATAAAGCTTAAACCAAAAACGCTTCTGGGCAGGCTTTTTTAATTCTGGCGGGCTTCACGTACCTGTTGACCAATGCCTCGGTATCCGCGGCATTGAGTTTCTGAAAAAGAAAAGCGAATTTTTCTTCGAGCTCCCGGCCTATATTCTCGCGCACCCCTTGAGGTAAATCCATAATCTCTTTCTTGTGCGGCCCGAAACCCTTTTTGCGCGTCTTATAGATAAACTGCTCATCACTCATCCCTTCTTTTCTATCCGCGGCACAATTTTCGTCAAGCCAGGCATAAATCTTTTTCCTCAATTCTCTGGGAAAATGCCTGCTTTCGTAGATAATATTCTGAAATCCCGTGGCCAGGTGCACCTCGGCAGTCTCGGCCTCCGGGAAGTGATGAAAGGCGTCATCCGGAAGTGTGGAAGCCCCGTGTTGCACAGTCCCGCTTAAGCCGTAATGGCCCTGAGCAATGCGGGAGATGGCCTTCAGAACCTCGAAATCCAGATTTACTTCCGCGATACTTCCGTCAGGCAAAACCACTCCCCCGTGAGAGGTCCCTGTCTGGATGCTGATTTTACTAATTCCCGTAAGAGCCGCTCCGTATTTATCCAACTGCTTCCTAAAACCCTGCATAAAGGCATGGAATTCCTCAGGGGTGGTATTTTTCCCGCCTACTTCACCTATCTCTCCCCCTACAGAAATCGTCAGGCCCTGCGGCTGAATCTCTCTGATAAAAGCGGTCAACTTTGCGGCGACATCGTAGTTTTCGCGCTGCTGTTTATCGATTGTATCCTGACTTAAATCCACCAGTGTCGAGCTGTCAATATCGATATTGTAAAACCCGGCCGAAACTGCCTCGCTGATAAGTTCTTTCAGGGTTTCCACTTCCTTATCGGGGTCCCGGGCATAATCTTTGCTCTTTAGCTGGAAGTGGTCTCCCATAATAAATAACGGCCCGGCAAAGCCCTCTTTAATTGCCGCGCCCAGACAAACCGCAGTATATTCCGCCGGCCTTTGTAAGGTATAGCCTATCTCCGATTTGGCAATCTCAAAAATAAAGCTTAAAGACTTCAGTTTCAGCGCTGTCCTGACTAATGCGCGCGCCACATCGTACGTTAAGCCTCTTATATTTACGGCAGGGACGGTAATCTGGCTGTATTTCCCCTTGCCTTTTGCCTCATAGAGCTCTTGGATAGAAGATGGATAAATTCCTAACTCGCCTGCCAGCTCCCAGATAATCCAAAAAACTATATCTTTCACCGCCCGGCTTTCGTTAAGGCAGAGATTATATACCAATTCATCGATAGTCTTTGCTTTTAGCTTCGCTTTGTCTTCGAGCCTTACGCCCTCCGCTGAAACTCTGACGGTATCCTTAGTCTTTCCCAATAAGTCCGTTACGTCTCTGTAAAGCAACTTTTACCTCCATTTTTGCGAACCCGAGACAGGACCCGCAAAATCTAATTTACAGCGCTAAGATGCGGATTAGCTTATACAGGGTTTCCGTATCCACCTTCTTCTTTTTAATAGCGTAACTTAAATCTACCGCTTTGATGCGGCTGTCAACCACGCCCACCATCTTATCTGCCTGGCCGGCGATTAAAAATTCCACGGCCTTCGCCCCTAACCGCGTAGCTAAAACACGGTCGTCTGCCGAGGGGGAACCGCCCCTCTGGACGTGCCCTAAAACAGTTACCCTGGTCTCAAAGCCTGTCTTTCGGGTGATTTTTCCGGCTACCTCGGCTGCGGAAGCGGCGCCTTCAGCCACAACAATTATCCAGCTAACCTTACCTTTCTTATGGCCGGCGCGGATATCGGCGCTCATCTTATCTATATTATATCGCCTTTCGGAAATAATAATATCTTCAGCCCCGCCGGCAAGGCCGACCTGAAGAGCGATATAGCCCGTCTCCCTGCCCATAACCTCGATGACGAATATCCTCTCCAAAGAAGTAGCCGTATCCCTTATTTTATCTATTGCATATAGAGCAGTGTTCACCGCGGTATCTGCGCCGATAGTCGAATCTGTGCCGTTGATATCATTATCGATCGTAGCCGGCACTCCTATTACCGGGAATTTCCATCTCTGCCAGAGCAGGTGGGCGCCGCGAAAAGAGCCGCCTCCTCCAATCACGATTAAACCATCAAGGCCGTTCTCTTCAATCACGCTCTTCGCCCTTTTCTGGCCGGGGAGGCTCTTAAACTCGGATGAACGGGCGGTCTTCAAAATCGTGCCCCCGTAACTTAAGATATTGGAAACAGAACGGCGGTTGAGCGGCTTAACCTGGCCTTCGATTAGCCCCTGGTAACCTTTAAAAATGCCGCAGACTTCCAACCCCTTGAATATGGCTATGCGCACTACGCTGCGGATACAGGCATTCATCCCGGGGCAGTCCCCGCCGCTGGTTAACAAACCAATCCTTTTTATCTTCTTTATTTTCATTTTTTCAATGCCGCTTCCAGGGCCTGGCTTACTGTCTCCACGCCTATGAGCTCAATCGGGCCTTTAACCTTGAGTTCTTTAAGGTTATTTTTGGCGATAATGCAGCGCTTAAAGCCCAGCCTCTGGGCCTCCAATATCCTCGGCTCAGGCCGCGTTACGGCGCGCACTTCCGCGCTTAAGCCTATCTCTCCCAGAATAATATCCTCTTGCTCGACAGGGACCTCTTTAAGGCTTGAGGCAATTGCCACGGCAATCCCTAAGTCTATCGCCGGCTCCTGAATCTTAACGCCCCCGACCACATTGACAAAGATATCCTGACTGCTCAGGCTCAAGCCCACGCGTTTTTCCAGCACCGCAATTAAAAGCGCGATGCGGTTATAATCCAACCCGGAGCACCAGCGCCGGGGCATCACTAAGCTCGAGCGGCTCACCAGAGCCTGAATCTCCAGCAAAAGCGGGCGGGTCCCTTCAATACAAGGCACTACCACCGAGCCCGTAGCCTTTTTCGGCCGCTCCGACAAAAACAACTGCGACGGATTGGTTACCTCTGCTAAACCGAGGCCGGTCATCTGAAAAACACCGATTTCGTTTGTGGAGCCGAACCTATTTTTTACCGCCCTTAAAATTCTAAAAGAGGTATGTCTTTGGCCTTCGAAATAGAGCACCGTATCAACCATATGCTCCAAAACCCGCGGGCCGGCAAGAAAACCTTCCTTGGTCACATGTCCGACCAAAAATACGGGGATATTACTTGCCTTGGCAAGAGAGGTAAGAAGGCCTGAGCATTCTCTCACCTGACTGACGCTGCCGGGCGAGGAAGTCAGGAGGGGGTTATACATTACCTGAATAGAATCAATCACCACCATCGCCGGAGAAAATTTCTTGATATACTGGGCAATTAAATCTACATTGGTCTCGCTGACTATATATAAGTCTTTGGGTATTTCTCCGAGTCTGGTCGCGCGCAGCTTGGTCTGGCGCAGCGACTCCTCACCGCTTACATAAAGGACTGTACGGGAGGAGCTTGCGAGCGCGCGGGAAGTCTGAAGAAGAAGGGTGGATTTGCCAATGCCCGGTTCGCCTCCTACCAGCACCACAGAACCGGAAACAATCCCTCCGCCCAGAATCCTGTCCAATTCTTTTATCCGGGTGGGCTGTCTTATTTCATCGCAGGCCTCGACATCCAAAAGAGACTGCGGCGGCTCTGGAGTTGAGAACTGACGCAAGGGGCGCTGGTCTTGCGCAACCTGAGTTTCTTCTGTTAAGGTATTCCAGTTATCGCAATCGGGGCATCTGCCCAGCCATTTTGCCGATTGATAGCCGCACTGCTGACAAACAAATACGGTCTTTATTTTAGCCATTGCTATCTCTTACTTTTGGACCGGCTTTTCGGGGGCATAAGCCAGGTGCCCAGTTTCCCCTCCCCGCGCTCCAGGCGGCCGGTTATAACCTTGAGACTTTCGGAGAAGTCGCGAAAATTATGGACTGTCTCCTTCAAAGCCTCTTTTGTCTCTTCATCTAAAACTTCATTTAGCGAACCCAGGACACCATCAAGGTCGGCGGAAACCTTATGCACAATTTCCATCAAGGTCTCTGGAGAAAGGGGGTCGCGCCCTACCAATGTATCTCCCTCTTTCAATAAATGGGCATAATCCTCACCCGGGACAATCTCCAGATACGTTTCTCCGATAAGGCCTAAAACGTTAACATAGGCCTGGGAATCGCGGGGAATCTTTACGTCTTTATCCAACCAGACCAGAAGGGTTACTTTAGACTCGGCTCTATTTTTATCGTAGCTTAAATGCACGTCTTTAACTTCGCCCGCTTCTATCCCCGCTACTCTCGCCGTAGCTCCCACATCGATGCCGCTGGCGAAACTAAAACTTACCTTGATTAAGTAGCCCGGACGGAAGAGATGGATTTCGCTGATAGAAAATACGGTCAGGATTAAAATTGCTAAACCGACTAAAACGAATATACCTACTTTTAGCTCCAGACTCTGCTTTGTTGCCATCCTTTCCTCCTTCTAACCGGTAATAGGTCCCTGCGCTGCCCCGGTGATAAATTGCTGCACTATAGGGTCTTTGCTGTTTTTTATTTCTTCAGAAGTCCCGCTTTCTATAATTCGTCCGTCATAGAGCATAGAAATTCTATCGGCAATCTTATAGGCGCTAACCATGTCGTGCGTTACGGCAATGGAAGTAACCTCCAGTTTATCGTGAAGCCGGCGGATTAAAGTATTGATTGCATCGGCCATAATGGGGTCGACCCCCGTCGTCGGCTCGTCATATAAGATAATATCCGGGCGGGCGCAAATTGCCCGGGCCAGGCCCACTCTCTTTTTCATCCCTCCGCTTAACTCCGCAGGCAACTGCTCTTCCACTCCTTCAAGGCCTACCAATTCCAGGCTTTCCTTGACTCTTTTGGCGACGGCCGCCTCATCTAAGTCGGAATGTTCGCGCAAAACGAACCCCACATTCTCCCCTACACTGAGAGAATCGAAAAGAGCCGAACTTTGAAAAAGCAGCCCGATCCTCAGCCGCAAGCGATTAAGTTCGCGTTCATCGACCCTGGTTATATCGTGGTTCTCGATAATCACCTGGCCCGAGTCCGGTTTTAACAGGCCGACGATAGTTTTAAGTAAAACGGTCTTTCCGCAGCCGGAACGGCCGATAATCACGCAAGTCTCGCCCTTTTCAATGGTGAGATTAAGGTTTTTTAAAACCCGCTGCTCGTCCAGAGACTTACATAAATTGATAATCTCTATCATCGTTTATACGAAGTAGAATAACGCCGTGAATAAGCAATCGGCGGCAATAATCAAGACAAAAGAAACTACTACCGCTAAAGTTGTGGCCTTGCCTACCCCTTCGGCCCCGCCTTCGGCACGAAGGCCCTGGAAGCAGGAGACAACGCAAATAATTACGGCAAAGATTACCGACTTAAAAAGACCGGTGAATATGTCTTTCAAGGCCAGGGCCTCAAAAGTTGAACTTATATACATAGTGGAAGTGATGCCCAACTTCCAAACCGCCACCATATAGCCGCCGAATATACCGATAAAATTGGCATAAACAGTTAAAAGAGGAAGCATCGTCACTAACGCCAGAAATCTGGGACAGACCAGATACTTGACGGGATTAGTAGCCATAGTCTCGAGGGCATCGATTTGTTCGGTAACCTTCATTGTTCCCAGTTCCGCGCTGATAGAAGCGCCTGCTCTTCCTGCTATTATCAGTGCGGTGAAGACCGGCCCCAGCTCCCGGCACATAGAAAGAGCCACCAAATGGGCAATAAACCTCTCTGCGCCCAGCTTCTGCATCTGATAAGCGCTTTGAAGAACCAAAACTATACCGATAAACAGAGCGCAGAGGGATACTATAAACAAACTGTCTATGCCAACTTTATTCATCTGGGCAATAACTTGTTTGCGTTTAAGAGGGTGCGCGCATAGCCCAAATATTGCTCTTGCCCCCAGAAGAGAAAGCTCTCCGGCATAATAAATAGAATCCAGCACTTTCCTGCCCAATCTGCTAAAACAGTCTCTCATTCTATATACCATCAAAAACGAACCTTGCGCTCAAGGCCTAAAATTCCCTCTGCTTTCCTCAGGCGCAGTTTAAGCAGCTTATCGCCAAAAATCTTATATTCCAAACCTAATTCATTTGTATAATTGCCCTCAAAACCTTCGTTTGCGTCCTCCATAAAGCTGTCAAAGGTAACTTTCAAATCATCGGCAATGCTTTTGGAGATATGCACCTGGTTCTCGGGCCTGCGCGTTATATCCCAACCCTGCCAGAGCATACCTTTATCGGACTTAAGCCTTATATCCAAAAAGTCCTGCCGCTCTAGATTAGCGAAATCCATTTCGCCTTCCACGATGAAAAAATCCTCCTCGCGGCAAATACGCGAATCAACTATCATAATTCTGGGATAGCGGCCTTTTATATTAATATCGGCGCTGACAAAACTTAAATCGCCAATACGGCCCTCTCTTGCCTCAAGATACCCTTCTACTCTGGGACGCTTTATGTCCCCCGCAATCTTGATCAAACCGTTGATTAAACCGGAAAAATGCGGCTGTTCCGCAAAGCCAGGCTCCCCCTGCGCGGCCCAGGCAAACCGGGATATAAGCTCGCTTGGCGCTGCCTGGTAAAAGTTTAAAGATAAATCTACATCGAAAGGGCGCGACAGACTGAGAATGCCGCGCAGGTCGTAACTATCGCCTAAAGTAAAAGTGAGGAGGCGCAGTTTCGCATCTTGAATTTCAAAAGAAGAGTTTACTTCAGGAAAAGGCCGCTTATTAAGCACAGAGCCGTATGTCTTGAGAGTGCCGCAAATTTTTTGAGTCTTATCGTGAAGATTAACTTTTTTATCTAAAGTTAAAACGAGATTGGTTAAAACGTCAAAGTTGCCGACCTTTGAAGGCTCCAGATTTGCGCTGAGAGTTAGACGATTCTCTGAAAACTCTCCGTAAAGCTTCAATACATTCGGCAGGCCCTCCTTAAAAGCCGCCTCGATGTCCTCAAAAATCAGGCCTTTTTGACTCAATACTACCTGACCCTGTAAATTCTTAAGCAGGGGGCGGCTGTCGGCAAAATAAATCCGGCCGCCCTGCAACGCAAACACAAGCTCGCCTCTGCCATTCGACTTATTTAAGAGCGCCCCTCGAGTAGTAAAGACATTCCGCCATAGATTGTAATCAACGAAGGCCCGGTCAATCTTAATGTTAAAAGCAGGGCCGCAACGGCCTTCTTGAGGAAAACCGATTTCTAAATCCTCTAACACCACCCCATAAAACAGGCCTGCTTTTATCTTTCCGATAGAGAGGTCGCAGGGAAAGCTCTTTTCTAAATTTTGCTTAATCAGTTTCTTCGCCTGCTGCAAGAATGTCTCTCTTCTTGCATAAGCGAAGGTAATTAAACCAAAAATTAACAATAGAAAAACAAGGGATTTTTGCCGTTTTCTATCTGAAAACCAGTTCATCTTTTCCTTTTTCGCGGGAGACTTTAATTTTTCTGGATTTTTTAAATTTCTTGCTGATTATGTCCTCGGAAAGAGGGTCTTCCAGGTACCTCTGGATAGTCCGCTTCAGGGGACGGGCGCCGAATACAGGATTAAACCCTTTCTCAATAAGGAACTCTTTGGCCTCCTTATCCAATTCCAGCGCGATGTCCTGTTCGGTTAATCTTTTCTGAACCTCCCCTACTTCAATCTCTACTATCTTATGCAGGTCCTCTTTTGTTAAAGGGCGGAAGACATTTATATCGTCAACACGATTTAAAAACTCCGGTTTAAAGGTCCTTGCGACTTCATCCAATAATTTTTTCTTCATTTCCTGAAAGGTAATTTCTTCTTTCTGCGACTTGAAACCCAGCGAGCCCTGTTTTCTGAGCATCTCTGCGCCGATATTCGAGGTCATAATTAAAACGACATTGCGAAAATCTACCTTTCGGCCAAAACTATCGGTAAGCCTTCCGTCCTCCAGAACCTGAAGAAGTATATTGAACAGGTCGGGATGGGCCTTTTCGATTTCATCGAGCAGGACCACAGAATAGGGCCTTCGCCTTACCTTTTCCGTAAGCTGGCCTCCCTCCTCATAACCTACATAACCCGGAGGCGCGCCGACTAAACGGGAGACATTAAATTTTTCCATATACTCCGACATATCCAGCTGAATCAATGCCTCCTCATCCCCGAACATAAATTCCGCCAGGGCGCGGGCAAGGAGAGTCTTACCCACGCCGGTGGGCCCCAGAAATATAAAAGAGCCGATAGGCCGGCGCGGGTCTTTGATGCCGGCGCGGGAACGCCTGACCGCCCGGGCAATAGTAGCAATAGCTTCATCCTGGCCGACTATCCTTTTGTGCAGCCCCTCTTCCATCTTCAGGAGCTTCTCTGACTCTTTCTGCTCCAGCCTGGAAACAGGAATACCTGTCCATTTAGAGACTATCAGGGCGATATCCTCCTCGGTTACGGTAGGTATCGCTTCTATCTTTTTCTTATTCCAGGCATCTCTCATCTTCGCAAGTTCCGCCTTCGCCTCCTTCTCCTGGTCCCTGAACCTGGCGGCCTTCTCGAAATCCTGACTCTTTATCGCCACTGTCTTTTCTTTCTTCATCTCTTCTATCTTTTTCTCCATTTCCTGCAAATGGGAAGGGGCCGTAAGCGCAGAGAGCCTGGCCTTTGCTCCGGATTCATCGATTAAGTCCACCGCCTTATCGGGGAGATAGCGCCCGCTAATGTATCTGTCGGAAAGTTTGGCAGCCTCATCCAGAGCCTCGTCGGTAAACTTAACTTTATGGTGGGCCTCATACCTGTCTCTCAAGCCTTTTAAGATTTCGATTGTCTCATTTACCGTCGGAGGCTCAACCATAATCGTCTGGAACCTACGCTCAAGGGCGGCGTCTTTTTCAATGTATTTGCGGTATTCATCCAGGGTGGTCGCGCCGATACACTGCACCTCTCCGCGGGAAAGAGCGGGCTTGAGAATATTAGAGGCGTCGATTGCGCCCTCCGCGCCGCCGGCGCCCACCAGGGTATGTAATTCATCGATAAACATCACAACATTTTCCGACCTTCTTATCTCATCCATTACCGCCTTGATGCGCTCTTCGAACTGCCCGCGGTATTTAGTCCCGGCAACCATCAAAGCCAGATCAATAATGACAATGCGTTTATCCTTGAGCGTCTCAGGGATATTCCCGGAGACAATCTCCTGGGCAAGCCCTTCCACAATAGCGGTTTTGCCCACGCCGGCTTCGCCCAGAAGCACAGGGTTGTTTTTAGTCCGGCGGCTTAAAATCTGGATTACCCGCTCAATTTCATTTTTCCGGCCGATTACCGGGTCAAGTTTGTCTTCTCGGGCTAAGGCAGTTAAATCCCGCCCAAAGGCATCCAGGGCAGGGGTCTTGCCTTTAGCTTTTACCCCCGCGGCGGCTGCCGGCCCCTGTCCGGGGATACCCTGACCCAACAGCTCCATTACCTCGCTCCTCAGTTTATTCAAGTCTAACCCTAAGCCTAAAAGCACCTGAGCGGCTACGCCTTCGCCTTCGCGCAAAAGCCCCAGGAGCAGGTGTTCTGTGCCGATATAGTTATGCCCCAGCTGCCTGGCTTCTTCCATCGACAACTCAATCACCCGTTTGGCCCGGGGAGTAAAAGGCACATCCCCGGAAACAACGGTGGCCGGCCCCGGCTGCACAAGCTTCTCGATCTCCAGCCTTATCTTATCTAAACTTAATCCCATATTTTGTAAGATCGCGCTGGCTACGCCTTCGCCTTCGCGGATTAACCCTAACAGTATGTGCTCTGTGCCGATATAATCGTGGTTAAAGCGCCTGGCCTCCTCTTTGGCTAAAATAATCACTTTTCTTGCCCGCTCAGTGAAACGGTTAAACATCCCTATTTCCTCCCAATTCTTTTCTGATTAACTCTGCCCTTTTTATATCCCGCTCCTGGGGAGAAAGGGCCTTTCGCTCAATTTTCTGCAAGTGCGCCGGCTGAATTAAAATAAAGATTCGGTTGATTGTCTGAATATCCAGGCCCTCTTTGAGTATCCCCGCATCTACACCCAGGCGAACTTTGGAAAACAAATCTATGGCTTCTTTACTGGTAATAATATGGGCGTTCTTTAAAGTGGCAAAGGCGCGCCAGATGCGGTCCTCAACCCTTGGCCTGTCCTGTTCAAAGAGCGCTTTGCGGGCGTTCTGCTCATGTCCGATTACCTGCTTTATAATTCTCTCAATATTGTCCAGGAGGTCCTCTTCCGAATGTCCCAGAGTAACCTGATTGGAGATCTGGAAGAAATTGCCGCTGGCTTCGGTGCCTTCGCCGTAAAAACCCCGCGCGGTCAAGCTCAATTTGGTAATCGCCTGCAAGACCTTGTTTATCTGCCTGGTCATTACCAGAGCCGGCAAATGCAGCATTACCGAAGCCCGAAGCCCTGTGCCTGTATTTGTCGGACAGGCGGTTAAGTATCCCCAATCCTGCGAATAAGCAAAATCCAGCTTTTTTTCAAACTCCTCGTCTATATTCCTGATAATCTGCCAGGCCTCCTGCAGACTGAACCCTGATTGCATCACCTGAATTCTTAAATGGTCTTCCTCGTTTATCATAATGCTTAAGATTTCTCTATCGCCAATTACCACCGCCCGATGATTGGGCCGAAGCGCGTGTTCTTTGGAAATAAGATGCCGCTCAATAAGAAATTGTTTATCCAGATTATTCAGGTCGGCCAGTTGTAAGAAAAGGGCGCCTTTGGTATAATTGCTGGCGGCGAGCGCCTCCTTAGCCCTTATCAACACCTCCTCTTTCTGTTTTTTATTTGCCCAATGAGAAAAGGGGATGCGCTTTAAATTCCTGGCAAGCCTTATGCGGCTTGAGATTACAATATTAGAGTTGGGGCCTGTGCCTTTTAACCACTCGCAGGCCTGCTTGATTAAGTCGTTGAACTTCATCGGGTTCTCTTGCTCCCTTTTTTGTTCTTCGCTTCCAATGCCCTGAGCTTATCCCGCAGGCGGGCGGCCTCTTCAAATTCTTCCATTTCAATTGTTTTTTGCAATTTGGCCCGCAACATATCTATCTCGGGCCTCTTTTGAACCGGCGCCGCAGCAGCTTTAGCTCCGGCTTTGGCTTTAGCGGGGGTGCGCCCCAAATGCTGGGTAGAGCCGTGGATTCTTTTGAGCAGAACGCCCAAGCTATCTTTAAATGCCTCATAACACACGCTGCAACCGAGCCGGCCGATGCGGCGAAAGTCCTGATAGGCCAGGCCGCAATTCGGACATTTGGCTTCGGTCTTGCCCGCAACTTCAAATTGCTGGCCCAAATCGGATAAACCTGCCAAAAGGTCAGTCAGGCCAAAATGCTGCTCCATCTGCGCCCCCTTTTGCCGGGCGCATTCCTCGCAGAGGTGTAGTTCGGTAATCTGATTATCGACTATCTCGGTCAGATGCACGCTGGCCTCGTTTTTATGGCATACATCGCATAACATACTAATACCTCACTCCTTCGGTTTTTGTCACTTTGCTGAACTCTTTCATAAGCATCAGCGTCGTTTTGCCCGGACGGCCTGAGCCAATGAGCCGGCCGTCAACTTTTACCACGGGAATAATCTCCGCTGCCGTTCCGGTTAAAAATGCCTCACTGGAGTTATACAGTTCGTGGCGGGTGAGCACGTGTTCATGTGCAGCGATACGCTTACTTTTAGCAATCTCCAGGACTGTATCCCGGGTAATTCCTCTTAATGTGCCCATACATTGGGGCGGGGTATAAAGCTCTCCCCTCTTGACAATGAAAATATTGTCACCCGTGCATTCGGCAACATATCCCAGAGAATCAAGCATAATTGCCTCCTCGAAGCCTGAGTTAACTGCCTCAATCTTGGCCAGGATGTTATTCAGATAATTTAAAGATTTTATCTGGGGGTTTAAGGCCTCGGGAAGATTCCTCACTGTGGGCACGGTAACTACCTGCAGTCCTTCTTTATAGAGCCTCTCGGGGTAAAAGACAATTCTATCCGTAATAATAATTACGCAGGCCTTACCCTTGCACTTACGCGGGTCAAGCCCTAAGTCCCCTTCGCCCCTGGTAACGACAACTCTTATGTACGCATCCTTAAACCCGTTGATTTTCAAGGTAGAGACCACTGCCTTAATTATTTGTTCGGGAGTAAGAGGGATTTCCAGCATAATGGTGTGGGCAGACTCAAAGAGCCTTTCAATATGCTCTTTCAGTTTAAAAACCAGCCGGTTATATGAGCGGATTCCCTCAAATACACCGTCGCCGTATAGAAGGCCGTGGTCAAACACAGAAACCTTCGCGTCTTTCTTTTCATAAAACTTACCGTTGATATAAACCTTAAGTCCCATTGTTATCTCCTTTTTAAAGCAGTCTGCCGTCGCGGATATGGACTATCCGATTGGCCATCCTGGCTATACTTTCTTCGTGGCTGACAATTACCAGGGTCTTTCCCTGCTCCCGATTTAGATTACGCAAAAGTTCCACAATTTGCGCGCCTTGCTGCGAATCAAGATTTCCTGTGGGTTCATCGCAAAATATTATATCCGGGTCGTTAATCAAGGTTCTGGCAATCGCTACCCGCTGCTGTTCCCCTCCGGAAAGCTGGCTGGGCTTGTGATCCATCCGCGCCTCTAACCCCACCAGCCTCAATAACTCCTCAGCCCTTTCTTTTGCCCGGGCAAACGCAATTGCATCTATTAAAGCCGGCAAGAGCACATTTTCTAACGCGCTGAATTCCGGCAAAAGGTGATAAAACTGAAAGACGAAACCTATCCTTTCATTCCTGATTTTGGCCCTTTCTTCTTCGGGAATGCGATAGAGCGCCTCCCCTTCAAAAAAGACCTTTCCCTTTGAGGGTTCATCCAGCCCGCCGAGAAGGTGCAGTAACGTAGATTTTCCTGCTCCCGAGGGCCCGATGATGCAGAGCGCCTCCCCGTTTTTAACCTCAAGATTAATACCTTTAAGCACCTCTAAACTTATTTTACCATCTTTGTAAATCTTGCAAAGGTTCTCCGCCTTAAGCATATTTAGTTTCGTCGGGTTCGATACCCCTTCGGGGCACAAGTAAATCGAACCCCTACATGTAGGGGTCGCATTTATGCGACCCGTCATTATCATTCATAGCGCAGTGTGTCAGCCGGATTCAGCTTCGCTGCCGCCTGAGCCGGATAAACTGCGGCCAAAAGAGTAATCGTCAACGCGCTCGCTATAATAATGATAGAATCTATCCAGCGCATCTCAACAGGCAAACTCTCAATATAATAAATATCCGGGGGCAGGCTGATAAATTCATAGGTCTTAAGCAGGTAGCAAAGTAATAAGCCTCCCGCGGCGCCTAAAGCGGTGCCGGAGAACCCTAAAATCAAGCCTTCCAGAGTAAATATCTTCTTTATCGCTGTATTTGTCGCTCCTATAGCCTTAAGTATCCCAATGTCTTTGGTCTTCTCCATCACCATCATAATCAGGTGGCCGGCGATATTAAAACAGGCGACCAGCACAATTAAAGCGACAATCACAAACATCGTGGTCTTCTCTAATTTCAAGGCGCTGAAAAGATTCTTGTTCATACCCATCCAGTCTCTTACCCAATAGGGGGCTTTTAGCCTGTTTTGCAAGGCCTTGCGCACAGCTTGCGCCTTATAAAGATTATCCAGGCGCACCCCTATCCCTCCTACTACCCCCTGAAGACTAAAAATTTTTTGCGCGGCGGAGATATTTGTCAATACCAGGTTTAAATCGTATTCATACATCCCGGAAGTAAAGATTCCGGCGATATTAAAATCAAAGGTCTTACCGCGACTGGGCGAAATAATGGAGATTCTATCGCCCAAATTCAAATAAAACCTCCGGGCGAGTTCCGAGCCGATAATTATGTCCTCACCGCCCAGGTCTAGATTTCCCGCCGTCAAGTACTTCTCTATTCCGGTAACCTTTCGCTCGGCAATAGGATCAATGCCTCTAAGCATTACGCCGGTTACTGCCTCGCCCGCTTTAAATAACGCCTGTCCATTAATAAAGGGGGAGGCGCCCACAACATCTTTTGTGTCATCTAAAAGTGCGAGTAACTCTTGAGGATTATCTATCCCCCCCTGTTTCTCGATATAGATGTGGGGATTAACGCCCACGATCCTTTCGCGCAGCTCCTTATCGAAACCGTTCATTACCGAGATAACTACAATCAGCGCCATCACGCCTAAGGCAATCCCCAAAATAGAAATCAGGCTTATAAATGAGATAAACCTTTCCTTGCGCTTAGCCGTAAAATAGCGCCAGCTTATGAACAATTCCCACTTCATCATTTCTCCGGTTTCAACTGCGGAAACAGGATAACTTCCCGGATAGAAGGCGAGTCCGTAAACAACATCAGCAATCTGTCAATGCCTATCCCCAAGCCTCCGGCGGGAGGCATACCGTATTCTAAAGCCTGCAGGAAGTCCTGGTCGATCTTTTGCTTTTCGTCTCCCCCGCCTAACTGTTCAGAGAACCTCCTCCTTTGCTCCTGGGGGTCGTTAACTTCGGAATAGGCATTGGCCACCTCTAAGCCGCAGATAAATAACTCAAACCTCTCGGACAAAAGAGGATTCTCCTTTTTTGTCCTGGCCAAAGGGCATAATTCCGTATATAAATCGGTAACAAAAACCGGAAAATTTCCTGCTTCGGGCGTAAGCAAATCGGCAATGATATTCAGAACCTGCGTGCGGCTAAGCCTGCCTTTCTCTAACTTTATACCCTTCTTCCTTAACTTGGCAACCCAGGTCTTTTCGCTTTCGTGGGGATGGATATCAAAATTCTTCTGCATCAAGTCCTGAAAGGAGCGCCTTTCCCAGCGGCTTAAGTCAATGGCCTTGCCCTGGTAACTCAGCTGCTTCTTCTGCAGCAACTGCTCAGCCAAAAAAGTAATTAGTTCCTCGGTCAATTTCATTACATCTTCGTAATCGGCATAGGCGGTATACACCTCAAGCATAGTAAATTCCGGATTGTGCCGCGTGGAGAGCCCTTCATTGCGGAATGAGCGATTTATTTCATAAACTTTCTCAAACCCGCCCACCAAAAGCCGCTTCAAATAGAGCTCCGGGGCAATCCTTAAAAACAGGTCTATGCCTAAAGCCGCATGATGCGTCTTAAACGGATTGCCGGTTGCCCCGCCGGCCTTCTCCTGCAGCATCGGTGTCTCAACCTCAAGATATCCGCGCGAATCCAAAAATTCTCTAATCTTGGTAATAATCCGGCTGCGCAGAATGAATATTTCCTTCACTTTCTCATTCGCCAGAAGGTCGAGGTAACGCCTGCGGAATCTAATTTCTATATCTTTTAACCCGTGCCACTTTTCCGGCAGGGGCCTTAATGATTTCGCCAAAAGCGCAAATTCCGAAACTTCTATCGTGGGCTCCTGCGTGCGCGTTTTAAAGAGCGTCCCTTTAAGGCCGATAATGTCGCCGATGTCTATATTATTAAGAAAAAGTTCAAACCGCTCTTTACCGGCTGAATCGAGCTTAAGATAAAACTGAATCTTACTGCCCTCGTCTTTCACGTCTCCGAAGATACTCTTTCCGTGGCTGCGCAAGGCCATAATCCGCCCGGCTGTCTGCGCATCTTTGCCTTCCTGGAAATTATCCACTAACTCCTTGATATCAGAGGACTTACTGAAATTCCGGGCGAAAGGACAGAATCCGGCTTTGCGCATTGCCTCCAATTTTTTACGCCTGATTTCTTCCATCTGTCTTTAACCTATATTAGTAGGGCTTATTAGTGAGGCTTATTATATCCTAAAGAGTTTGCCTTGTCAATATAACAGTTCGGCGATGCGCTGCATTATCTTCTGAGTATTCTCCCGGTCGAGCCTTTCGTAATCCTCTTTTTTGTCAGCGGGCTCAGGGAAAAATAAAGGCGGGCCGATGCGTACAGTAATGGGGTGCAATTTCGGGCATTTTCTTGTGCGTGGCAGGGCGGCAAATGTCCCCCGGATTACCACCCAGCGAATATAACGCGGGATGGCCGCTATAACCATAAAGGGGTCGAGACTGCTTGCGTGATTGGCGGCAAGGATAAAGCCGCCTTCTTTGGGTAA
>JAHIIS010000094.1 GCA_018899075.1 Candidatus Omnitrophota bacterium
CAGAAAAAAAGAGACTTCAGGATGAGGTGTCGGTTTTAAAGTTAGAGCTATCTGAAAGCAGCGAGCAGATAGAGCAATTACAGGGTGAGGAAAAAGACTTAAATCAGCAACTTTTGCGTCTAAAGCTCGAGCAAAAGAAGGTCCAGGACAGCATCCAGGGGCACCTTGAGCTCATAGCTGAGAAGAGTCAGGAGAAACAAAATACTCTCGTGGAAATTGCTGAAGCAAAAGCAAAAGCCCTGGCTCTGGATAGAGAAACAGAAGATGCCAAGAGGCGGCTGCAGATGATACTTGAATCCGAAGCCGACCAGAGACAAGCGCAACAGGCAGGGGCAACAGAGGTTCAGGATACTGCTGCTAAGATTGAGCAGCTTAAGCAAGGGATAGGCCAGCAAAAATTAGAAAGCGAAGGTTTATCTCAGAGCAAAGTAAATCTGGAAGAAAAATTAAACAAGACTTTGAAACGCCGCCTTAGCCTTTCTGTTACAATCCAGGATTTGGAAGGGCGTTTAAGAAAAGATCAAAAAGGACTGGACAAAGTTAGAGAGGAGAGGGCAAATCTGCAAGTCGGGCTTACGGAACTAAACTATAAGCAGGGTTCTCTAAAAGATAAGATGCATCAGAGCTACCTTGTTGATTTAGAGGCCGTTTTAGATAAAAGTCCGCAGAGCCCGCCGCCTGCGGCCTGCGTCTTTGATGAAATCAAACGTCTAAAGACAAGGCTTGAAGGCATGGGCCCTGTAAATTTAGTAGCCATTGAGGAGAACGACCAATTACAGCAGAGATATTCTTTTCTCGTTTCTCAGCAGGAAGATTTGGTTGGCGCGCAGGAATCTCTACGCAAGGCAATCGCCCAGATAAATCACACGGCAAGAAAAGTCTTTTCAGAGACTTTTCAAAAGATTCAGGTAAGTTTTAAAGAGTATTTCCGCATTCTATTCGGCGGAGGGGACGCCAGACTCGTCTTAATCGAGGAAAACAATATTCTGGAAAGCGGCATAGAGATTGTAGTGCGCCCTCCGGGGAAAAGATTGCAAAATATTTCCTTGCTTTCGGGGGGAGAAAAGGCTCTTACGGCAATCGCCCTTCTGTTTTCTATTTTTAAGGTTAAACCCAGTCCTTTCTGTATCCTTGATGAGGTAGATGCGCCTTTAGACGAAGCAAACATCGACCGCTTTACAAATCTTTTATGCGAGTTTATTAAAACTTCGCAATTTATTATCGTCACCCATAATAAAAAGACCATCAATATGGCAGATGTTATGTATGGGATTACTATGGAGAAAAGCGGCGTTTCTAAGATTGTTTCGGTGAGGTTTGCGCAGGAGCAAGGAACTGCTGCCAGGGAACTGGCGCAAATCGAAGGATAATTCTTTAGCGTTGCTCTATTGCCGCAGAGTAAATGTGTGTTCTATTTTTCCCCGCCGCCTTCGCCTGATAAAGCGCGCTGTCTGCTTTTGAGATAAGCTGCGCTTTATTTTTGGCATCTTCAGGGAAAGAAGCCAGCCCTAAACTGATAGTGAGGTTCTTATCGGGCTGAATTTCCTGGCCGGGGAAGTCAAATTTCTCAACGGCCTGCCTTAACCTTTCTGCCAGTCCCCAGGCCGACTCCTTATTTGTGTCAAAAAGCGCGACAATAAATTCTTCTCCGCCGTATCGGGCGACAATGTCCGTTGAACGACAGGCCTTCTTCAGGATTTTAGCTATATTGATTAAAACCATATCGCCTGCCGGGTGGCCCAGGATGTCGTTGAAATTCTTAAAATTATCTATATCAATCATTAGTAAAGAGGCCGGCTTTTTAAGTTTTGCCGCGTGTTTCAAGTCTCTGCTCAGAAGATATTGGAAGCGGCCGTGATTGATGAGATTCGTTAAAGAGTCGGAATGAGAAAGGCTTACGGTTTTTTCGTAAAGGTGAGAGTTCTCAATTGCCAGGCCCGCTTGATTGGCAAACATAGTTAAGATCCTTATATCATCCTTGGTTATGGGCTCTTTGGTAAATATATTATCTACGAGAATAATCCCGATGGTTTTATCCTTGGCCTTTAACGGCACAGTGACGAAGTGTTCGGTTTTTAATAAGGCGCAAATCGGGTCTTTGACCTTCTTGCTTACCTCATCGGTGGTGATTTCAAAGGTCATACCTTCCAGGACCGTAAGCGCAAGGATTCCTCCGCTTTCGCGCAGAGGCACTTTTATAGACTTTACTACCTTATCCAGTCGCGAACCCTTTCTTTTGATGAAGGCTTTATAGATGCTGATCAGGTCTTTAAGCGTGGTCTTTTCGGCCTCGATTCTTTTCCATATCTTTTCGGCCTCCTCAGCAGTATCCGGGCCGATGCCCACTTTTCCCTCAAGAGTCTTTTTTCTTTCGTTAACTAAAAAAAGCATTGCCCGGTTGAACCCTAAGCCTTCGTGGGAGGTGACACAGGTAAGAATAATATAAAGGATTTCTTCGAGCTTCAGAGTGGTGCGCATTAAGTTGCCGATTTCATAAAACATCCAGAGCTCCGCCCGCGATTTCTCTAATTCTTTCTGAAGTTGGTGCTTATCCATAGCAAGGCAATGGTATAACAAAAGAAAGGCCTTGTCAATTGCTTTTTTGTGGTTTTCAAAATGTCCTTGACAATACGAATTCTCATGTTATAATAAAGCCTGTCTTCGGGGCAGGGTGTAAATCCCGACCGGCGGTAAAAGCCCGCGAGCCCCGCAAGTGCGGAGTAGACCCGGTGGAATTCCAGGGCCGATAGTAACAGTCTAGACGGGAGAAGATAAGTTAGTTTACAGCTGAGAGTGTTCAGCAGTCGATAGTTAGAACCCCCGAGGATTATTCTCGGGGGTTAATTTTTTATGGAGCGGGACTTTAATACTATCCCAGAGATAGTCGAGGATTTAAAGCAGGGCAAAATGGTCATTGTTATCGATGGCCCCGAGCGGGAGAATGAGGGCGACCTGATTATGCCTGCCTCATCTGTCACGGCCGGAGATATAAACTTTATGGCCAGGCACGGCCGGGGACTAATCTGTATGCCTATGGAGGCACAGAGGCTGGATGAATTGGGACTTTACCCTATGGCAAATGAAGTGAAAGACCCCTTCCGGACTGCCTGGGCAATATCGGTTGACGCAAAAGAGGGGGTTACCACGGGTATTTCTGCTGCCGACAGGGCAAAGACGATAAAAACCCTTGTTGACCCGAAAGCCAGGCAGGAGGATTTAGTCAAGCCGGGACATATTTTTCCCCTGCGCGCGCAGAAGGGCGGTGTTCTCAGCCGGGCCGGACATACCGAGGCCTGTGTGGATTTAATGAAGCTGGCCGGGCTTTATCCGGCAGGCGTCATTTGCGAGATTATGAATGAAGACGGCACAATGGCCAGGACGGGCGACCTTTTAAGATTTGCCGGAACGCACAGCCTTAAGATTTGCACTGTTTGTGATTTGATTGAATGTAGAAGAAAACAGACCAGGTTAATCAAAAGGATTGAAGCGACAACTCTTCCTACGGAATTCGGGACGTTTAAACTTATAGTATACGAATCAAGCCTGGATAAACTGCATCACCTGGCTCTGGTGTTGGGCAACGTTAAAGGCGCGCAGCCTGTTTTAGTCCGCGTCCATTCTCAATGTCTCACCGGCGATGTCTTTGATTCCCAGCGTTGCGATTGCGGAAAACAGCTTCATAGGGCAATGGAGTTGATTCAAAAAGAAAAAAAGGGCGTGTTTTTATATATGCGTCAGGAAGGAAGGGGCATCGGCCTGGTTAATAAAATCCGGGCTTATGCCCTCCAGGAGCAGGGCCTGGATACTGTGCAGGCCAATCATGCCCTTGGTTTTGCCGCAGATTTGCGGGACTACGGTGTTGGCGCGCAAATTTTGGCTGATTTAGGATTAAAGAATATCGAGCTCCTGACCAATAATCCCAGGAAGATTGTAGGATTAGAAGGGTATGGCCTTAAGGTTACGCAATGCATACCCTTGGAAATAGAGCCTAATTCTTTAAATATAGATTACTTGCGGACAAAGAAGAACAAATTAGGGCATATGTTGAGGAGAGTTTGATAATAAACTTGTCCCGCCTCGTAATAAGCTTGAAAATTCTCTCCGATAATTTTCAAGCACTCGGCGGGATTAATTCGCACATAAACTTACCTCGTGCTTCGCACTCCGTAAGTTTAGTGCTCATTAAAAGGAGGAAGGAATGGTCAAGACAATTGAAGGTAATCTGATTGCTAAGGGCAAGAGGTTTGGTTTGATTGTTTCCCGCTTCAATGACTTTATCAGCAAGCGGCTTCTGGAAGCAGCAGTGGATACGCTTATCCGGCACGGAGCAGGCGAAAACGACTTAGAGGTTGTCTGGGTCCCCGGTGCTTTTGAGCTCACTCTGGCAGCAAACCGGATGGCGAAGCTTAAGAAATATGATGCCTTGATTTGCCTGGCCGCGATAATCAGAGGGGGCACGCCCCATTTTGATTATATTGCCAGCCAGACCGCTAAAGGCATAGCTTCGGTAAATCTTGCAACAGGAAAACCCGTGGCCTTTGGTGTTATTACTGCAGACAATATTGAGCAGGCTATTGAGCGCGCCGGCATAAAGGCAGGCAATAAAGGAAAAGAGGCGGCTCTTAGCGCCATCGAAATGGCCAATTTAATAGACAAAATATAACACAGATGGGCACAGATTAATTCGTATTGCGTATTGCGTTGTGCGTATTGCGTAAAAAGATTTTGAACGCAATACACATCACGCACGACGCACGACGAAATAAGGAGCGAAGCGACGAACAATGCGCAAGCGAAGCAGGGCGAGGGCACTGGCCTTAAAGTTCCTTTATCAGATCGACATAACCAAGGAGGATCCTTCCAGTGCGCTTTCGCACTTTTGGCAGGAGCATAAGGCGGAAAAGCCTGTAAAGGAATTCGCTGCGCAGCTCATTCAGGGGACGCTTGAGAATTCAGGGAAGATTGACAGTGTAATTAGCAGGTATGCCCGGAATTGGCAGTTGAAAAGAATGGCGGTAATTGACAGAAATATCTTGCGCCTGGCCGCCTTTGAATTACTTTTTTTAGAAGAGGTTCCTCCTAAAGTCTCCATAAACGAGGCAGTGGAGTTGGCAAAAAAATACGGCGATGTGGAGTCCGGAAAATTTGTTAACGGCATCCTGGATAAGATACATAAAACTAAAGTCAAAAAGAATTGAAGTACGCTGACCTGCATATCCATACCAAATTCTCCGACGGAACTTTTTCGCCGGAGCGCATCGTTAAACAGGCTCATCGATTGGGCTTATCCTGTATCGCTATTACCGACCACGATACGGTCTGCGCAATTGAGCCGGCGATGAGAGAGGCCGAAGGCCTTGATATCGAGCTTATTCCGGGAGTGGAACTCGCCGCTGAAACAGGCGATTATGAAATTCACATCCTGGGTTATTTTATCGATTGGCGGGCAGGCTGGTTTGGAAGGAAGCTTGAGCAAATCTGCGATGTGCGCAGAAGGCGGGCCCTGGCTATAATAGAGAAGTTGCGGGCTTTTGATATAAGTTTAGATTCGGATGAGGTGATGCGCGAGGCCGCCGTGGGCTCTGTAGGAAGACTGCACATTGCCCGGATAATGGAAAGACGGGGTTTTGTCCATTCGATTCAGGAGGCCTTTAATAAATATATCGGCAACGGCCGGCCCTGTTATGTCAAGAAATTCAGGCTTACCCCGGCTGAGGCAATAAATATGATTTACAGGTTAAAAGGCCTGGCGGTCCTGGCCCACCCCTACACCATCGGTAACGATGAGCTCATCCCCGGATTTGTGCAGTTGGGTTTAAGGGGAATAGAGGTCTATTATCCCGAGCACAATAGAAGCGCAACCGGGCATTACCGGGACTTAGCAGAAAAATACGGACTTTTAATTACGGGGGGTTCCGACTGTCATGGCCTGGGCAAAGACAGGGTCTTAATGGGTGAAGTTAAGATTCCCTATGATTTGGTAGAGGCACTTAAGAAAGAAGCAGAGGCCTTAAAAAGTGGGCAAAAGTAGACACGAGAAATTTATGCGCCTGGCC
The DNA here is from genome assembly GCA_018899075.1 of Candidatus Omnitrophota bacterium. Classification (GTDB taxonomy): domain Bacteria; phylum Omnitrophota; class Gorgyraeia; order JAFGHF01; family JAFGHF01; genus JAHIIS01. The sequence continues at coordinate 6,057 of JAHIIS010000094.1, forward strand.
TTAAGATTGGCGCAAAAGGCCAAAGGCCGGACCAACCCTAACCCCCTGGTGGGGGCTGTGGTGGTAAAAAATGGAAGAATCCTTGGCCGGGGATATCATAAGGCCGCCGGCCTTGCGCACGCAGAAGTTGTTGCCCTGGATAAAGCAGGCAAAGCCGCCCGCGGCGGGAGCCTTTACGTTACTTTAGAGCCGTGCCGGCATTTTGGCCGGACTGCGCCTTGCGTGGATAAAATCCTGGCCTGCGGGATAAAAGAGGTTGTCTTTGCAATGGATGACCCTAACCCCTTAAATAACGGCGGAGGTTCGCAATTTTTGCGCAGACACGGCATAAGGGTTCTTTCCGGCATCCTGGAAGAAGAGGCCAGAAAAATTAACCGGGTCTTTATTAAATATATTACAAAGCAATTGCCTTTCGTTACGGTAAAAGTTGCCCAGAGTGTGGATGGAAAGATTGCCACCTCAAGCGGCGATTCCCGATGGATAACTTCGCAATCCGGCCGTGAACTCGGACATAAATTACGCAGCCAGGCAGACGCGGTTCTGGTGGGGGTAAATACTGTTTTAAAAGATAACCCTTTGTTGAGCTGCCGCTATTGCGGCCGTCTGCAGAAAAGACAGCCTAAAAAAATCATTGTGGATAGTAAGTTAAGGCTCCTGCCCAAGTTGAAAATATTTTCGCCGCGCTCTCCTGCCCCGGTAATTATCGCCACTACAAGATTTGCCCCGCAGGAGAAGATTTCATATTTTAGAAGAAAGGCCCAGGTAATTGTCGCGAAAGACAAAGAGAAAAGAGTGGACCTGCGGGACTTGTTCAGGGAATTGGCAAGGCAGGGCATAGCCCATATCCTGATTGAAGGCGGCGGAGAGATAATCGCCTCAGCCCTTAAGATGAGGTTGGTCGACAGAATGATTGTGTTTGTTTCGCCCAAAATCATCGGGGGAAGCGAGGCGCCTACTGCGGTAGAGGGCAAGGGCATAGAGAGAATAAGACAGGCCGCCAGACTAAAAGATATGAAGTTTAAAAGGGTTGGCCCGGAATTGATTATAGAAGGAGAACCCGCATAAATGTTTTCGGGAATTATTGAAGAATTGGGCGCTGTCGTGTCTTTAAATAAAGCCGGCGCAGTCTCCAAACTGTTAATTCTCGCTCCCCGGACAGCCGCGGATGTCCGGCCCGGCCAGAGCGTTTGCGTCAGCGGAGCGTGCCTGACTGCCGTTGAAATAAAAAAAGACCTGCTTTGCTTTGAGGTAATGCAGGAGACCCTCAAGCGCACAAACTTAGGCCTGTTGAAAAGGACAGATAAGGTCAATTTAGAAAAGGCCCTAAGAGCTACGGGAGGCATCGAAGGGCACTTTGTAACAGGGCACGTAGACGGAACAGGAGTAATCGGTAAAAGGCAGAGCAAAGGCGGCGATATAGTAATAGAGGTCAAGACTGCCCTTGAGCAGATTTTGCGTTACGTGGCCTTAAAAGGCTCGGTGGCTCTGGAGGGGGTAAGTTTAACGGTTTCGGCTCAAGAGGGCAACTCATTCTGCGTAAATCTTATTCCTTATACCCTGAAGAATACTACGCTGGGGTTAAAAAGAGAGGGGAGCATAGTCAATATTGAGTGCGATATCCTGGCCAAATATGCGGATAAATCCCTCTCCCTGGATAAAGGGCCTTGCGCCTCACGTCTCACCCCATCCTTTCTTAAAGAGCAAGGGTTTATCTGACCTTTGCCCAGGCCCCCCTTGATTTTTGTCAATAATGTGATATACTTTGTCTTGTAGGAAGTAGAAAACTCAAATAAAAGGCCAAAAGACATAAACCTATTTCGGGCAGGAATAGGGATTTTTTTTGGAGATGAGAAAATTGGAAGGTGAGAGGGGGTGTGAAGAGCAATGAAGAGGTTACTGAGCGTGACGGTTGTTTTAGGGGTTGTTCTTTTGATGGCGTCTCCCTGCTTTGCCGAGAACTTATTCGATAAGCTGGGCAGGGGCCTGGTTAACGGTGCCACTGGCTGGTGCGAATATCCTAAACAAATAGTGGAGACCTCAAAGGAATATAATATCGCCGTCGGCCTTACTTGGGGCCAGATTAAAGGCTTAGGCATGGGGGTGGCGAGAACCGGTTTAGCCGTCTATGATACGGCTACCTTCTATCTTCCTCCTTACGATAGGCCGGTAATGGAACCCAAGTATGTGTTTGAATTCTAAGTCAGGCGATAGGCTTTTAGCCTCCTCGGCAACGAAAGATCCGCTTCTCTCCCAAGAGGGAAACGGATTTTTTGTGTTTAGGTAAATGCCTGACTCGGGGCCGGCTCACGCGGGGACGCTCGTTTTGCCCGCCAGCTGAGGAA
>JAHIIS010000095.1 GCA_018899075.1 Candidatus Omnitrophota bacterium
GCTTTCTTGAGCAGCGCTGCGGCTTTATCTAAATCGTATTCATACTCTTTAACATCGGGATTATAAAAGAATCCGGCGCTGGGGCTCATCGCTGAATTTTGAGGAGAGCCCAATCCGTTCATTACGATATCGGTGATAGAATCCTTATCTATGCAATGGGCTACGGCCTGCCGGAATTTTTTATCGCTAAACCAGCTTAACTTTCCCGGCTGGACATACGGCCGGCCGCTGTTTTCGTCTTTTCCCCGGTTCTGATTGAAAATAAGGAAGTTCGTGCCGAAGGCCGGGCCGGCCTCATAAACCCTAAAGCCTCCCTGCTTCTCCCCGGGTTTTAAAAGGGGGTAATCTGTGCCGCGCAGAGCATAATAATCAAGCTCTCCCTCCTGAAACTTCAAAAGCGCCGTATCCTGGCTCTGGACGATTAAGAATATGAGTTTTTCCAGATAAGGGAGGCTGTTGCCCGCCCTATCTTTTCGCCAATAGAGAGGGTTTCTTTGCAAAACGACCTTCTGGCCCGACAGATATTTGATTAATTTAAAAGGCCCTGTGCCGATAACCTCTTCGGGTGAAGCATCTAAGCCCCAGGCAGAATTAAATTCTCCTTCTAAGACTTTTTTCTCTAAAATGTGCCTGGGCAGTATCTCCTGAGACATACCGCGCAGGAAAGGGGCGAATTTAAAGGGCAGAGTAAACCTGACGCTAAACTTATCCGCTTTTTCTACTTTAAAGGCCTCGCCCTCTATGGTAAAAATATCTCTGGCTGAATTAGGGATGCGCGGATTGTAAATCAGTTTATTAAAGGTAAAGACGACATCGTCGGCGCTGAAAGGGCGGCCGTCAAACCAGCGGACATCCTCTCTTAAGTGGAACGTCCACACAAGCCCCGACTTATCCACTTCCCAGGATTGGGCAAGGTTCGGCTCAACGTCCGTCGTAATCCCATTGGTGCGGGTCAGTCCTTCAAAGAGCAGGCCGGTGATTACGGTGGTGGATGTCTCTTTAGCTAAGATGGGATTAAAAGATTTGGGGTCGGAGGTGGTGGAAAGAACGAGCTGGCCGCCGCAGGCGCCGATTTCGGGCTGGTAACTTTCGGCAAAAGAGCTCAAGGGGCAAAGAATGATAATCGCAGCAGCTAAAGAAGCAAATGAAAAACCCCTATCTCGTCTCAGACTTGCAATTTCCCTATTCTTGCTCTTGCGGGGTTTGCGGCTGTGCTTCACTTTCCGAGGGTTTCTCCTCTTGAGTCTCTTCAGGAACATCCTGAGCGGGCGGTTGCGGCAGGGGGCTTTCTTCTACTTTGGTCTCTACCTCGGCCTTTTTAACGCCGCTCATTAAAGACTTGACTTTTTTTGAAGAAAGGACGGTTAAACTTATGCAGGTTAACAGGAATACTACTGCCGCTGCCGTTGTGAGGCGAGTCAAGAATTTGGGAGTGCGCACGCCGAAGATAGTCTGGGCAGCGCCTCCGCCGCCGAACATCCCGGCCAGGCCCCCTCCCCTTCCTGACTGAAGGAGGATTGCTGTTATCAAAATCAAACAAGCAATTATATGGATTGTGATGAGTAAAGTGTACATAATCTAAAACCTATATCGGAGGCCGCCGTAATACTCGCTGCCCATAAGAAACCCAGCTTCCAGATTAATCACGACGTCTCTATCGCGGCCAAAGTAAATATCCGCGCCTACAAACGGCCCGACGTTTTCGTCTTCATCGTATGAGGTCGTATTACCTTTGCCGTCGTCATGATCCAAATTTACAGTAGAGAACTTTACTCCTGCATAGGGCTTAAATCTACCGATTTCTTTGGCAAGACTTGTTGAAGCCTGCCACTCATACCAGTCGGCGTTGGCCTTGCCGCTCTTTTTATGATGCGACCTCATATATAAGAATTGGCCGCTGCCGTCCCACTCAAGGCCTGTATCTTTGCGCTTAAAGATTATACCCTTTAACTGCAGGCCTAATCCCAAGCCCCCGCTTAAACTTGTCTTTGTCTCTGCGCCCGGGGTAGTTTCATCGTATAAATATCCGTATATGCCCCCTGCTTTACCCGTGAGCATTAAACGGTCGGTTAAACCGTAACTGCGGGAATGATAGCCGTGAGTTATGCTTACTTCATAATTGGGATTGCCGGAAGTCTCCATCGGCCTTCTGGAAATATATCCGCCTTCCAAAGCAAAGTCCCACTGGCCTTTTTTCAAGAGGCCGGCCGGGCTGCCCACAGGCGCGGCCTGGGCAAGGCTTAAACAGAAGAAAAATATCATAAGCAATAAAACGGTTGTTTTTTTCATCGTTTAGCTCCTTCTACGATTTTTACAAAAGAATCTACTTTTAAGCTGGCCCCGCCTACTAATGCGCCGTCAACATCGGCCTTTGCCATCAAATCAGAAATATTATCCGGCTTTACGCTCCCGCCGTATTGGATGCGCACCGAACCGGCGGTGTCCTGATCATAGAATTCCCTTAGCAGGCCGCGAATAAAACCGTGAGCCTCCTGGGCCTCATCAGGCGTCGCCGTCTTTCCCGTGCCGATAGCCCAGACCGGTTCATAGGCAATAACTACTTTCTTCATTTCTTCGGCACTGATACCCTTAAGCCCATTTTCTATATGGCCCTTAATTACTTCAAAAGTCTCGCCCCTCTCTCTCTGCTCCAATCTTTCACCCACGCAAATGATAGGAATTAAATTATGCCTTAATACCGCCCTGGCCTTTTTATTTACGCTCTCATTGGTTTCGCCAAAGCAGGCTCTCCTCTCGGAATGCCCGATAATTACATAGCGGCAGCCTAATTCTTTAATCATTGAGCAGGAGACCTCGCCGGTATAGGCGCCGGAATCTTCCCAGTGGACATCCTGGGCGCCCAGTTGAATATTTGCGTCCTGAGTAATCTTTGCCACTTCCTCTAAAGCGGTAAAAGGCGGGCAGACCACAATATCAATATCTCCTGCCTCTCTAAGCCGTGTTTTTAATCTGCCGACCAGCTCAAGGGCCTCTTCTACCGTTTTATTCATCTTCCAGTTGCCGGCCACAATCGGTTTTCGCGTTTTGTTCAAAATACCTCCTGCACTTAGCGCCCCCA
>JAHIIS010000096.1 GCA_018899075.1 Candidatus Omnitrophota bacterium
AGAATCGATGAGAAGATTGCCGGCCTTAAATTAAAATCCCTGGGCACAAGGATTGACGCCTTGACGCCCGAGCAGAAGAGGTATTTGTCTTCCTGGGAACTGGGAACGTAAAGGAGGCCTTGAGATGTCTTTAATATGGATGCGCGTATTTTTTATCATAGTTTGTAGTCTGGTCGGGTTTCAGCTGGGTGGGGTCTATAGCACTATGAGCGGCAGGGAGCTTACTCTGGCAGGATTAGGTATAGGGATTGCCGCCGCCCTGCTTATTATTATTGTAGAAGTGCTTATGCGGCGGGTTTCAGTTAAGGGCCTTTCCGCAGCTGTTTTTGGGCTTATCTTTGGATTGATTATGGCATTGCTTTTGTCTTTTGCCTTGAATATGATTCCGATGACCGAGATCCTGCGTTCTTCCCTTCGGGTTATCTTGTTGCTGATATTTTGCTATTTAGGAATGGTTATCGCAATGAGGGGAAAGGATGAGTTTAATCTGGTCATTCCTTACGTGCGGCTTACGCGCCAGGATGTGGGCACCGAATTAATCATTCTGGATACGAGCGTAATTATCGACGGCCGGATTGCCGATATAAGCCAGACAAAATTTATCGAGGGCAGGTTCCTTATTCCGCGCTTTGTCCTGAAAGAGCTGCAGCAGATTGCCGATTCCAAGGACGGTTTAAAGAGGAACCGCGGCAGGAGGGGCCTGGAGATTTTAGGTAAGATTCAGAAGAACCCCCATATCGATGTAAGGATTCACGAAGAGGACTTTCCCGACATGGTTGAGGTGGATGCCAAGTTGATAAAGCTGGCGACTGTCTTAAACGCCAAACTCTTTACTAACGATTTCAATTTAAGTAAAGTTGCCGAACTTCAGGGCATAAAGGTGTTAAACATAAACGAATTGGCCAATGCCTTAAAGCCCATTGTCCTGCCCGGAGAGATGATGGAAGTAAAAGTGGTTAAAGAGGGCAAAGAATATAATCAGGGAATAGGCTACCTGGATGATGGAACGATGATTGTGGTAGAAAACGGCAAACACCTGCTCGGCCAGGCAGTCAAGACTACAGTTACCAGCGTCCTGCAGACTACGGCCGGGCGGATGATTTTTACCAAGCCGGCGAATAGCAGAAAATCGCATAGATAATTTTCTAGTAAACGCTAATCACTATGCATCGAATAGGTATAGGATACGATGTCCACCGCCTGTGTAAAGGGCGGAAACTTATTTTGGGGGGGGTAAATATACCCTCAAGCCGCGGCCTCTCGGGCCATTCCGACGCAGATGTGCTTCTGCACGCCGTATGCGATGCCTTATTGGGCGCCTGCGCGCAAAAAGATATCGGCGAGCACTTTCCCGATTCTCACTCAGCCTATAAAAATATCTCCAGTATAAAATTGCTAAAAAAAGTCGATTCCGTTTTAAAAAAATTGAAATACTCTATCGGTAATATAGATACCGTAATTGTGGCCGAACACCCGCGCCTCGGCCCCTTTAAGGCAAAAATGTGTAGAAAGATCGCTAAGGCATTGGGGGCCTCCTGCGGGCGGGTAAATGTAAAGGCAACCACTGCCGAAGGGACAGGCCCGGTCGGCAGGGGCGAAGTAATATCCGCATACGCTGTCGCTTTGATTGAAAGAAGTAAAAAGTAGAGAGAAATAAAAACAGTGAGAATATATAATTCACTTACCGGAAAGAAAGAAGAATTCATTCCAATAAACCCGCCTCAGGTAAATATCTATACTTGCGGGGTCACGGTATATGATGAAAGTCATATCGGGCATGCCAGAAGCCTTTATATCTTTGATGTAATCAGGCGTTATCTTAAATACCGGGGATTTCAGGTGAATTTTGTGCGCAATATCACCGATATTGACGATAAAATCATTAACCGTGCCAATGAATTAAAGGTTGGCTGGAAAGATTTGGTAAAAAAATATATTGATAGGTACGATGAAGATTTAAAGAGCTTAGGAATTGATAAGGGTGATTTTGAGCCACGGGCGACGGAAAATATTCCGGAGATGGTTAAATATATTCAAGGTTTAATCGAAAAAGGTTATGCCTATATTACGGATAGCGGAGTATATTTTAGCGTGCGTAAATTTAAGAATTATGGGAAAATGTCCGGTCAAAGTATCGAGCAGATGTTGAAGGGAGTAAGGATTGAGCCAGATAAAAATAAACTTGATCCATTAGATTTTGCTCTATGGAAAAAATCAGAACCCGATGAACCAGGGTGGGATGCTATTTTTGAAATAAAAAAAATTAAGATAAAAATAAGTGGCCGTCCTGGTTGGCATATTGAGTGTTCCGCTATGAGTACGAAGTATCTAAAAACAGAAACCTTAGATATACACGCCGGCGGTAGAGACCTTATCTTTCCGCATCATGAGAATGAAATTGCACAGAGCGAAGCCTTGACCGGAAAACCTTTTGCCAAATACTGGATTCATCACGGCCTCCTTACTATAAACGGCCGGAAAATGGCTAAGTCACTGGGGAATTTTGTTTCCATAAAGGATTTTTTAAAAGAAAATATTCCCCAGGTTTTAAAACTTTTCTTTTTATCCGCACATTATCGCAGTCCCGTTGATTATAATGAAAAAAGAATCCGGGAAGCCAAAAAGAATTATGAGAGGTTTCGGATTCTTTTTGATAAATTGAATAGAAAATTTTCTAAAGAAAAGACGCCCGCTAAGCCCGTCAAACCGGATAAAGATAGCATTAAGTTTAGAAAACGCTTTGAAGAGACAATGGACGATGATTTTAATACGCCCGAGGCTTTAGCGGTCTTATTTGATTTAGCGAGTTTTTGCAATAAATTATTGGATAATTATAAAGATAATTATCGGGAAATTTTGCTGAGCGCTGAGGATATACTTCAGGATTACTGCAAGATATTTGGCATTACCTTTAAGACCCATGTAAAGGAAATTAAATCTGATGCTTATATCAGAATGGTTAAAGGAATATCCAGGACGGAGATTGAGTCATTGGTTAAAAGCCGCGAAGATTTGCGAAAAAAAGGTAATTTTTCCGAAGCGGACAGAATCAGAAAAAGATTGGAAGAAAAAGATATAATTTTAGAAGATACTAAAGAGGGAACTATATGGCGGAGAAAGATTTAAAGAAGGGACTGTTGATTACCTTTGAAGGTTCCGAAGGCAGCGGAAAAAGCACGCACGTGCGCCTGCTTTGCGGCGAGCTTCGGCGAAAAGGTTTTCCGGTGCTTCGCTTTCGCGAGCCGGGAGGCACGGTAATCGGCGAGAAGATTCGCGCTATTCTTCTTGACCCGGGAAATAAAGATATGGGCGCAGTCTGCGAGATGCTCCTTTATCAGGCCGCCCGGGCGCAGGTGGTCGGCGAGAAGATTTTAGCCGCTTTAAAAGAGAAAAAGATTGTGGTTTTAGACAGGTTTTTAGACGCCACAATCTGTTACCAGGGCTATGGCGCAAAATTGGATATAGAGACTATCAAACAGATCGGCAAGCTTGCTACCTGCGGCATTCGGCCGGACCTGACCATCCTTTTAGATATAGGCGCAGAGGAGGGCTTGCGCAGGTCCGGGAGGCGCGACCGCATTGAAAAGAAGCCTCTGGAGTTCCATCGCCGGGTAAGAAAGGGATATCTTAAATTGGCGCGCGAAAATCCACGCAGGATAAAGATAGTGCCGGTGCTTCGGGACATCTCCAGAACCCAGTCCGCAATTAGAGAGATCGTAGATAAAAAATGTCTTTCAAGGATATAAAGGGGCAGGAGAGGGCAATTGAGTTTTTCCGCAATTCCGTAAATAGAGAGAGGCTCGCCCATGCCTATTTGTTTTTGGGGCCGCAAGGGGTCGGAAAGACTTTACTGGCCAAAAACCTGGCCAAATTCTTAAACTGTGAAAGCCCGGTTAAAGACGGGGCCTTACTTGCAGATTGTTGCGGCAGCTGTATTTCCTGCCGCAAAACCGACAGTTTTAATCACCCCGATGTGCACTGGATCGAAAGAGAGGGCGAAGCCGGAAGAATCTCCATCGATGAGATTCGCCTATTGCAGAGAGAAGCGTCTTTGAAGGCCTATGAAGGGAAATTTAAGGTTTTTATTGTTCTGGATGCGCACAATATGAGCGAAGAGGCCGCCAATAGCCTTTTGAAGACTCTGGAGGAGCCCCCGCCGCATTGCCTGATAATCCTGACCTCTGCCGACATCAGCGGGCTCCTGCCCACTATAATCTCGCGATGCCAGATAATTAAATTTTACCCGCTCGATTGCGAGAGATTAAAAGAAATCCTGGCCCATCGATACAATATGGGGTCCGATGAGGTGCGTTTCTTATCTGCGCAGGCAGAAGGGAGAATCGGCAGGGCCTTAAGCCTAAAAGACCGGGATGCCTTAAGTAAAAAGAACCGCCTGATTGATGAGGTCTGTCAGTCCGGCCGGGGGGTTGCCTCTATTAATATTTTTAATATTAAAGATAAAAAAGAGCTGGCCGAGC
>JAHIIS010000097.1 GCA_018899075.1 Candidatus Omnitrophota bacterium
AAACCTACAGTAAAGTCATTGGTGTATTCATAAATAAAATCAAAGGACAGCCAGTCAAAAAAGTCATATTTAAGTCCGGCGGAAGCTGTTTTTAAAGACGGATCCTTGCCGTCTTCTATCCAATCATTATCAGCAAACTCATTGGTGTCCACATTATAAATGATAGGGTCTTTTCCGCCCGTGGCATCAGGCAAATCGTGATAGATACCCAAAAATTTTATCAACAGTTTTTCATCGGCCTGCCAGTCGGCCTCGAGCCTGCCTACGCTCTCAATATATTTTCCGCTGGAGGCCTCATGGGCATTGCGGCCGTCAAAGAGGGTATCTAAATCTCCATCGAGAAAGGCCTTCTCCAGCCTTAGGGCCACTACGTCCCTATCGATATCCACAGAATCACCAATGCGGTATTGCCGGATGTCATCCCAGGTTAAAGTGGAATAATAAAGTCCACCGTAGTATTCCTTATAAGGTTCCTTAAAATGGATATGCCTTCCCCAGAAGGGGTCTTTACGCGTAAAGCGGTAATTGGCTAAAGCAGGGTAAAAACCTTTATCCATACGCGTACAGGTAAGGCGAAGTGCGTAATCGAACGGCTCCGCTTCTTCTTGCACCTCTTCATCTGCCTCTTCATCTGCCTCTTCATCCCATTTTTCCGGTCTCTCTTCTTGGACCTTTCCTTTCTGAATTTCAAATCTATAGGCATTGCCTACATTCTTTGTATCATAGGGCTCCTGGGTCAGGTCGCGCTCATCCCGGCTATAAGCAACCTCACCCTTTACTTCCACCCCGTAGGTGTCAGGGGTATAAGAGAAGTCGGCTGCTATTACTCTGTTTTCGGCATCACGGCTTCCCTCCTCCAGGCCATATCTAAAGGTGTTGACCAAACCCAACTGCAGTTTATCGCCGGGTGTAAATTTAATTCTACCGGCGCCTTCGATATTATCAAAGGCCTCATAATCCTGCCAGAGGCCTTTTGATGAAGCTACAGTTGACTCTATGCTCACATTTTCCCATGGCTCACTCTTCATAGAAAATCCCCGAAGACCGGTCAACCTGGTCATATTGCTGTCGCGGGTAAAAAAGGAAAGGTCGTCCTCCCATTCGCCCCTGGTAAAACCTGCGGATGCCGCGCTTGTACTTAACATTCCCGGCTGCCATCTATCCAGCCAGGGACTCTCCTCCCAATAAATCATATGGTTGGAAATCCCTAAGGGGTCATCGGAGGTCAGGGCCTGGTCTTGATATGCTATAGGAAAAAAACGGAACTGGAATTTATCTCCACTGTTATAATCAAGCCAGAATTCTCTTACCGGCCAGAGTTCCCGATGAATCTCCATTTCAGGGATATTAAAGGTATCGGCGCCGGTAACCCATACAATTCCACTTCCTGAAGAAGCAGAGGCTTTGCCGTCCACCACTTTTACTTCGGGAAGACTGAAGACATCGTCCAATCTATCTGAATAAACACTCTCATTTATTGTGGACCTCGTATTTGACCAATACTTTAGCTGAATCTCTGCAGTCCCCCCCGCCGCGCTTGTAACCGTAACCTTATCTGACTTGCCGATAAAGGTCCAGGGGTCAATGGTAATATTAGTATGAAGATTAAAGCCCTCTTCGTTTTCCGTATCTAAGTTCAGGCGTAATCTATCATAGACGCGGGTATCATATGTATTAATCCCAAAGTTATTATCGATTCGGCGCCAGTTGGCCTCATTGTAATCGGCGTTGGCATCTTTCCAGATAACATCACCTTCCCTGCCGCCTAAACTTAAAACATACTCTCCGCTAATTTTAGCCGGGGCGATTTTTTCATTCACATCTTCGACAAAATTGTCAAATTTTTCTAAAGGAGAAAAGGAAACTGTTTCTTTTTCTTCTTCGTCATTGCGAGGGAGTAAAGCGACCGAAGCAATCTCAAGAGGAGATTGCTTCGCCCCTTCGGGGCTCGCAATGACGGGCGGAGCAATCGGTCTTCCCTCGACTTCGCTCGGGAGAAGTCGGCCTTCTTGTAATGACGGCTCGGCTACAGGCTCCTCTTCTACGACTGGCTCTGCCGCCTCTTTTTCTTCCGCTTCCTCTAAAGCCTGGGCCACTGCCTCTTCGCGGGCAAAGGCCGAACCCAGTTTTTCCTTAACAATCCGAATGTACGTTAAGGCCTGCTCGTGCTCCGGCTCAACTAAAAGCGCCTTTTTTAATTCGTGCAGGGCCTCTCTGTAAGCGCCCCGCTCATAATATTCTATCCCAATTTCACATAGGAAGTCCGCCGCGCTTGAACCCTCTTTAGCAAAGGCGGGCGCATTGAAAATAACCATCAGGCCGAAATAAACAATGGCAATCTTTAACGCTAGCCGCTTCATCTTCATCTTTACGCCTTATTCCTCCTCACTCCACATCTTCTGCAATTTATAGTAAGCCTTGCGCGGGAGGCGTTTATTTATCCCCTTTTCCAATTCCGGACTCAAAGCGACAATCCCCCACCATTCTTCATTTACATTCATATTATCAGGGGCCCCGATATCGAAATAATAGGCGCCGCTGGACCAGTCGCCTTCCGTATCGTGCACGAACCAGCTGGCAGGCATATGCTCATCGTGTTTCCACCACTCATCGTTCCATTCAAAGATACATCCGCCCAGAGAATTTCCTTCTCCGCTTCTACCCGCCCGGTTACGTTCGATGTCCTGCCACTGGCTTTTCAGAAAAACGGACTGTATTTCCTGGTCTTCTTCGCCGCTCTCGGCGTTAAAACTATCACAACCGAATTCCATAATCAAGAGGGGCTTGCCCGTCTTTCGCTTGACTTCCCGCCAGAGATTGCCGAAAGTCTTGCCGCGGTAACAGGTAACCGCTACCAAATCGATATCCGGACAAACCTCGGCGGCTACTTCCAGACTATAAGAATCGGCATTGCCCAAAGCCACCGGATGCTCCGGGTCTATCTTTTTAACCTGCCGGGCAATCTGATTAACCAGAGAATAATAGATTCTGGCTTTAGCCTTTTCTTTTTCCCGGGGGTCTCCTGCCTCCTCTGCCTCCGGAGAAGTCCAGGGAATCCTCGCTCCGGAATGCCAGGAAAGGTTGTTTTCGTTGCCCAGTATCCAGAGCAAGACTCCTTCTTCGTCTTTATATGTATTGACCATCTCTATTACCCGCCTGGTCAAATCCTCGCGATATCGGGCATCGGCATAATCTCCCGGCTTCCAGTAATCCATCCAGTGCCCCAGGATAGTGCGAATTCCGTAGAGCTCGTAAAGCCGGCGAATCACCCTGCGGGTCTCCTCGGCATTCTTTGCCGGCTGGAAAAAGCGCACTGTGTTTGCCCCCATCCGGCGCATCAGGCGAGCGTCTTCTATCCAGGGCTGATTTGCATCAGCCCAGAAGTTATACTGGTGATTCTGTCCTATGGGGATGGGCTGATAGACTACCCCTCTTACGAGATATGGTTTTCCTTCGACCAGAAGCTGAGAATGGCCCTTCTTTGTCTTCTGTATAAATACTTTTGGCCGGGAAAAGCCAAACTTCAGCAAAAGGAGCAAAGCCAAAACTACGCTGAACGCCGCTATGAGCGTGGTTAAAATGAACTTATCTTTCCGCAACATCTACTCCTGTTTATTCATATCTGATGTCATCCAGATAAAACACACAGCCTTCGGGATTGACATCCACATTGGTGGAGAAGCAAAAACCGCCGATGATATAACTCAGGTCCTTACCGGTCAAATCAATCGTATATTGTTTCCACTCCGGCGTAAGCAGGACCGGGCCAATTCCGGCGACATCGGAGTCGGGATAATCACCGCTGATGCCGCCCATCTTAAATTCCTCGATCCTTTCCCCGCCCTTTTCTCCCCGGGCCCAGAAGGTAAGTTTTGCAGCGGCGGATAAGTCAAAGCCCGCCTCTTTTGCCTGGCCCCAGTTATTCGGTGGATTCTGCCAGAAAATACCCGCCCAGCGGGCACCCTGAGAAACATTCTCCGAATAGACGACCCTGATACAGGTAGTCCCGGAATGGGGGTCGGCAGTCCAGGCCTCACCAATCTTTAAATCGCCGTAGTCTCCCATCCAGCCGGAGGGGGTAAAATGATTAGATGAGGAACTCCTTTCTGTGTAAACATCGAAAGGCATCTCTTGCGCCGCCTTCTCCGCCTGAGCCTGAAGACCCGGCTCATATTCGAATCTGATGTCGTCGAGATAAAAAGTGGCGCCGTTGGCATTAAGACGGCTGGCGGTAACCCAGCAAAATCCGCCGCTGACATAGGATAAATCCTGGCCGGCTAAATTAACGGCGTATTTCTTCCAGTCTCTGGTCAGCACCACCGGCCCCATCTCCACTTCGAGGGAATCGGGATAGGTGCCTTTGATGCCTCCCACTTTAACTTTTTCAATGGCCTCGCCGCCGTTTTCTCCCCGGGCCCAGAAGGTAAGTTTATTGTATCCGGTCAGGTCAAAGCCCCCCATCCTTTCGCCCCAGTTATTCGGCGGATTCTGCCAGAAAATACCCGCCCAGCCGGCTCCCTGAGTCTTTTTAGCCGAATAGGTTACCTGGATAGAGGTAGTTCCTGAATGGGGATCCTTCATATACTGGTCGTTTAAATTCACGTCACCGAAGTCTCCCATCCAGCCCGAAGGGGCATAATGATTGTCGGGGGCGCTTCTGTCGGTATAAATATTGAATATTTTTTCTGATGACGCAGCAGGCATTTCCTCCTCCTGGGCGGCTTCCACAGCGGCGCCCTCTGTGCCAAAAGGAAATGGCGCTTCAGTTTCTTCGGCAGTCTCTTTGCTCTGCAGCGGACGCTGCGCAGGGGTAACCGATTGAGGTTTTTCCTGCCCTGAGGAAAGGACGCCGATAATTAGGAATATCAGCGCAGCAATCACCAGAAAATAAGGCAAATTCTTTTTCATTCTTTTTCCTCCTCAATGAGTACTGGATTTATGGAGTCTGGAGGACGACATAAATCCATCTACTTTAGTTTTTCTTCTTCTGTTTGTGCGAATTGATCCCGATAGCTGCAAGAAAATTTATTTATAAATTTTCGCAGCGCTTTGCTATCGGGATAAACTTATGTTACGCTGACCGCCCCAGGTTGTCGTCGCTGCACACCACCCCCTTATTTCCAGAGTTGCTGATAAGTATAATAGCTCTTGCGCAAGGTGCGCAAGAACGGGCTTTTAGTGCCGTCGCCCTGACCACATATCCCCAACCACTCTTCATGCATAACTCCGTCGGGAAAGGGGCCGTAGAACTGCCCTTTCCAGTCGTGGCGCGCCGGCTCATAGGCCTTCCACCACTCATCCAGCCATTCAAAGATTATTCCCCCTAAAGCGCATCCCGCGCCGTATCCGGCCATATTATATTCAATGTCCTCCCAATTGCCGCGATGATATTCGGCCTGGGCCCCCTCAATACACGGCCGGCACTTCTGGCCTTCGATATATGCGCCGCAGCCGTATTCGGTAATCAGCGCAGGCCGCCCCGCCTCCTCTTTTACATCCTGCCAGAAATTACCGAAGCCCTCTTTCCCACGATAGGCATTGGCGCCGAAGATATCCACTTCGGGCGCCTCTTCGGCAAAGATATCCAAAAAGAGCGCATCGCCGTTGCACAGGGCAACGGGGCGCGAAGGGTCAATCTTATGCACAAGCCTCGCCGCCTCGTTTACAAACCGGTAAAAGGCGCGGGGATTAATCTTGGCGTTATTGGCCACGCCGTAATTGTTTTCGTTTCCCAACAACCAGAACAAGACCCAGGGCTCATCTTTAAATTCGGCAACCATCTTTCTTACGCTGTCCAGCATATTCTTCTGATGTCCGGGATTTGCATAGTCGGTGCCTTCATACCAGGTTGCTCCGCTGCCGATAGTATAGGCGCCGAGAAAATCGCCCATAATGGCCATAATCCCGTAGTTCTCGTATAAGTCGGCGAGTAATTCTTTATTTACTTTCTGGGGATGGTGGTAAAGGCGGATACAGTTTACCCCCATCTCTTTCATCAATTGAAAGTCTCCTGCATTAGGCTCATTTTCATCCTGAATATTGTTGTGATTCTTGTCCACCCAGGCCTCATACGGCCCGTCGATTTTTCCGTTTTGATTGAAATCCTCCTCCATCCAGTTGCCCAGCGTCCCCTCATCCGGGCTCTGCCCCACCTTCGTCGGCGAATAGGTCACCGCGCGCACCGCAAAAGGCTCGCCCTTAACCAATAATTGCCAGTGCCCGTTCTTATACTGAACCAGCTGAACACCTTTACCGCCTCTTCGCTGAATAATCTTTAACTTACTTAAATCCTGTCTCTGGGGGATAAGTTCTTCCGGTGAGCACTTAACCAGCCGCCCGGGATTGCAAATGGCTACATCGTTGCGCACGTCGTTGTCAAAAGAATTCTCAATCTTAATCTTTGCCCCTTCCAGCTTGAGCCCCAGTTCAGGATGGCGCCTCAAAATATAATTGATTTTGTTTATCGCTACCGGCCCGATATACCAGGGCGTATGCCAATAGGTCCAGCCGATGGCGCCGGGGAAATGCACCACAATGGCGTAATAGGCCTTGACCGCCTGCTTTATCAGTCCGGCGCGCTCAAGAGTAAAAGCGATATAGAATTGCTTCACGCCCTGAGGCTCGGGGGCCATATTCCATTTATAGAAATTGGCCTGCATATCGTTGGTGTAAAGAAAATCCCAATGATTGCCCTTGAGCCTGTCAGTCCCTTTTAGCGCAAGATAGCCCGGGTCCCTGCGCACAGATGTAGTATTCGGATACACCCCAACGCCCGCGGCCTGGGCCAGCCCCACCTGGTCGGTGATAATATAGCGGTAATCCTTGGTACCCGCATTTTCAAACCTCCCGTATTTAGCATAATCGACTATAACCTCAAGGCCCGGCTCAAAAAGCGCCAGCTTAGACAGCGGGCGACTGGGTTCTATTTCCTCCAGGACCTGGCCTTCCTCTCTAACCTGCTTATCGATCTTCGTAATAGTCTCCTCGCTCTTTTCCGCTACTTTCCAGAACCATCCCCGCGGGTCCCAATATTGGGCAAAACTGAAGTTTTCCACAACTATCCGGAATATCTCGCGCGCCTCCTGCCATTTATTCTGGCGCATCAGGGCCTCTCCCCGAATGAAATAACAGGTAGCCACATTGTTTAAGGCATTAAAGACGGACTGTTTCTCCCGGGGAGGAAAAGCGCGCAATGAACTCTGTTGCCGGCGGGCTGCATCCCGATAAAGGTCAATGCACTTTTGCGTATAGGCCCATACAGCATCATAATCTTTTTTTCCCAGCGCCTCCCAGGCCTTGATGGTCAAATAGGTGGAGGACTCATCGCCGAAATCGTATTGCCGTTTTAACTCCAGAGACTCCAATTTAAATCTTTCCTCTTCTTCCTGCGCCTGTTGCTGCCCGCAGGCGAGGCCGCCTTGAAAGATAAGCAGTAAACAAAATATCAGCTTCAGATAATTCTTTTTCACAAACACCTTATCCCACAACCGCGCCGGCGCTAAGGCCTTTGACGATGTGCTTCTGCATAAATATATAAATCAACAAGATTGGGATTACCGTGATGGTTACTCCGGCCATCAAAAGATGGTATTGCGTAACAAACTCGCCGTGAAAGGTGGCCAGGCCTACCTGCAAAGGCATAAATCTGGCATCATCAAAAAGGATAAGAGCGAGGATATATTCGTTCCAGACATTCAGCGAGTTGAAAATTATAATTACCGCCAGCGCCGGCCTGGCTAAAGGAAGCGCTACGTTCCACCAGATGCCCAGCTTGCTGCATCCGTCGATGCGCGCGGCGTCTTCCAGGTCCTTGGGCATTTTGTCAAAGAAGGTCTTTAAAAGGAAAATACTTAAAGACAGGCCCACGTTAATCAAACAAAGTACGTATCCGTGCGGGGTATTTCTCAGGTGCAGTTTTTCCATCAACACATACAAAGGGACAAAACTCCCCGGCAGGGGAATCATCATCGCCGCTAAAAACATATAGAAGAAAAAGTTTCTCCCGGGAAATTGCAGGCGCGAGAAGGCATAGGCCGCTAAAGAGGAAACCAGGACTATCCCCACCACCACACTGACCGTATAAATCACGCTGTTTAAAAAATAGACCCCGAAATTGCCTTCGGTCCAGGCCCGATAATAGTTTTCCCAGTGCAACACCCTGGGGATAAGCGACATATCGGAAAAGACCGTAGCCTGGGTCTTTAAACTCGAACCGAACATCCAGAGAAGCGGAAACAGGCAACTCAGTGTTACCAGCAGCAAAAACAGATTAATCAAACTACCGCTGGCAAATCTTCTGATTTTGTAATTTATATTATTGTTATTATTCATACATCCTTCAAGCCTGCTTCATCCTTTTAGATATGCGAATCTGCATAAAGGAAACGACCAAAAGAACCAAACCAAAAATAATCCCCTGGGCGCAGGCATAACCAAAGCGAAGAGAAGCGCGCATAGAGCTCAAAATCCTGGTCACCGGCACAGAGGTGCCCAGAGCCGGGCTTCCTCCGGTCATTGTCAAGACCAGGACAAAGGCCTGCATCGAGCCGAGGATCGTGAGAATGGAAACAAGCACAAAAACGGGAATCATTAAAGGCGTAGTAACGTGCCAGAACCTTTGCCAGGAAGTGGCG
>JAHIIS010000098.1 GCA_018899075.1 Candidatus Omnitrophota bacterium
GGGGGAATTCCCTGCTTTGTTTTTGTAGAAAACAAGGGGGGATATAATTTCCTATGCTATCAAGAGAATTCAGAAAATTCGATTCGGTTACCACCTCTTACATAACTCCCTACACCCACAAATCCCACAGAAATAGTTTTTGCCGAACGTGTCCGACAAAAATGGGACAGTCCCCTTTTTGGCAACTGTCCTGCTTTTTTGCCCAATGAATTGGGCAACTACATTATGTAATCCCTTGTAACTGCTTATGTTACAAGAGTGTCTGAATTGATGGCGACCCCAACCGGATTTGAACCGGTATCGAGAGCTTGAAAAGCTCTTGTCCTAACCAGGTTAGACGATGGGGTCATAGTTATCCCTCTTCCTTCTCTACTACTGAGGCGACGGAGGATACCTGGTCTTTGGCGTTCAGGCGGATTACGTGAACGCCCTGGGAGTTTCTGCCCACGGCGCGGATATCCTTTACCGGACAGCGCACAACCATCCCGTTCTGGGTAATGAGCATCACCTCATCCTGCTCGGTAACAGATTTAAGGCCGATGACCTCGCCGTTTTTCTTGGTTACCTTAATATTGATTACCCCCTTGCCGCCACGGGATTGCCGGCGATACTCTTTAAAAGAACTCCTCTTGCCAAACCCGCCGCTGGTTACTGTAAGCAAGGTGGCATCGGGCCTGACTATCTCCATCCCGATAACTTCGTCCTTTTTGCCCAGCCTTATAGCGCGCACACCCTTTGCGCTCCTGCCCATATCACGCACATCTGCCTCTTGAAAACGCACGGCCTTTCCCTCACGGCTGGCCAGAAGTATCTCCTGCTCTCCGTCGGTAAGTACGGCAGAGATTAACTCATCCCCCTCTTCCAGGGAGATAGCCACAATACCCGCCCGGCGGGGATTGCTAAAGGCATCCAGGTGGGTCTTCTTAATCAGCCCTTGTTTAGTAACCAGGACCAGAAACTTCTTCGGGTCGAATTCCTTTACCGGCACCCGCGCAGAGACGCCCTCGCCGCTCTCCAGCTGAAGAAGATTGATAATTGCCTTGCCTTTGGAGAGACGTCCGGCCTGAGGGACCTCATGGACTTTGAGCCAGTGCACTTTACCTTTATTGGTAAAGAAAAGAATACACTCGTGGGTGGAGGCAATAAAGAGGTGCTCGACAAAGTCCTCCTCTTTTGTCTCCATACCGCTGACGCCTCTTCCCCCGTGCCGCTGCTTGCGGTAGGCGCTTACCGGAAGCCGCTTAATGTAACCGGAATGACTAATGGTGATAATTACGTCTTCTTCGGCGATTAAGTCTTCTATCTCCAGCTCCTCCGCCTCGCCCACAATCTGCGTCCTTCTTTCGTCGCCGAATTTTTTCTTTAACTCTTCCAGCTCCTCTTTGATAATCTCCAGGACCTTCCTTTCGCTGGCTAAAATGGCCTTATATTGCTCAATCTTCTTAATCAACTCCAGATACTCCCGGTCAATCTTGTCGCGCTCAAGAGCGGTCAGTCTCTGAAGCTGCATCTCAAGAATCGCCTGGGCCTGTTTTTCGCTTAAAGAAAAATTCTTCATTAAGGCAGCCCTGGCAATCTGGACGGTTTTGGACTGCCTGATTGTCTTAATCACCTTGTCCAGGTGGGAAAGGGCGATTTTCAGGCCTTCCAGAATATGCGCCCGCTCCTCGGCCCTGCGCAGCTCAAAGGTAGTGCGGCGGGCAATAATCTCTTTGCGGTGTTCAATATAAAGCTCGAGCAGTTGTTTCAGATTAAGCACGCGGGGCTGGTTCTTCACCAGGGCAAGCATAATTACGCCAAAGGTCTCCTCCATCTGGGTGTGCTTGAATAACTGATTCAGCACTACCTGCGCGTTCACCCCGCGGCGCAACTCCACTATGATGCGCATTCCGTCTTTGTCGGACTCGTCCCTTAAGTCGCTAATCCCCTCGACTTTTCTATCCTGGACAAGGCGCGTAATAGACTCGAGTATATTCGTCTTGTTCACCTGATAGGGAATCTCGGAAATCACAATCGATTCTCTGCCGCTTTTCTGCTGTTCAATGTTGGCTTTGGCGCGCACTTTCAGGCGGCCCCGCCCGCTAAGATAGGCCTGCTTTATTCCCTCCCGCCCGCAAATAAATCCGCCGGTAGGGAAGTCGGGGCCTTTTATCAGACGCATTAAATCTTTTATTTCGCAATCGGGCTTATCGATAACTAATTTTATTCCTTCGATTATTTCGCCGAGATTATGAGGCGGAATGTTGGTGGCCATTCCCACAGCTATGCCGCTTGAGCCGTTTACCAGGAGATTAGGAAGGACTGCCGGCAAGACTGTCGGCTCCGTCAGGGATTCATCAAAATTTGGCGCGAAATTGACTGTCTCTTTCTCCAGGTCCCTGAGCATCCATTCGGTAATCGGGCTTAGACGTGCCTCTACATATCTCATTGCCGCAGCCGCGTCGCCATCAACCGATCCAAAATTGCCTTGGCCGTCGATCAGAGGATACCTTAAAGAAAAGTCTTGCACCATGCGCACCAGGGCATCATACACCGCTGTATCTCCGTGCGGGTGGAATTTCCCCAGGCAATCGCCAACTATACGCGCTGCTTTTCTGTAGGGCTTGTTGTGCTCGAGATTCAGTTCCTTCATCGCATAAAGTATCCGCCGGTGAACGGGCTTGAGCCCATCGCGCACATCAGGAAGAGCCCTACCAACTATTACACTCATCGCATACGAGATGTACGAATCTTTCATCTCGTCTTCGATGTAAATAGGTATTATCTTTTCGCCCTTCGCATACATAGCTATATGTCCAGGTTTCTTACCTCTCGGGCGTGCTTTTGGATAAACTCCCGTCGCGGCTGGACAGCATCGCCCATCAGCACCGTAAACATCTCATCGGCCTTTACCTCATCCTCCAGCATAACCTTTAAGATTGTGCGCCGCGCAGGGTCCATCGTAGTTTCCCAGAGCTGCCCCGGATTCATCTCCCCCAACCCTTTGTATCGCTGCAGGACCATTCCCCTTTTGCCCACGTCCTTCACAAACCTCAACAGCTCCTTCAGGGAATAGATGGACTTTTCTTCTTTATCGTAGATAACCTTATAAATCGGAGAGGGCCTGGCAGCGCCTGCCTTTCGCGTCTTCTCTTCTCTGGGTTTTTCATAATGGGCTACTACATCAATGCCCATTTTCCCTATCTCCCCCAAAATTTTCTCTAACTCGCGGGCCTCATAAAATTCCACTACATCCACCTTTTTGCCCTTATCTGTAACGGCCTCTTTGCCTGCCTCCTGAATCTCCAGGGCCTTACCCCGCTCTTTTTCTTCCTGAGCAGTCAATTTGGCCAATTCCTGGTCAGAATAGAGAAATTGGTCTTTTCCTTCCACTTTTGCCTTAAAAATAGGTAACTTTTTGGTCTTTGGGTGCCTCAAAGTGAGGTATTTTGAGAATTCCACTCCCTTTCGTTCAATTGCCCGGGAAAGGCCCTCCAACTCAATAAGCAGTTCAAGGAGTCCCTTAATTTGCTTTTCGGAAAAAACTTTTTTATCTTTAGCGCGCTTTAAGCTCATCCCCTCGGCGCCTATCTCCAGAAGCAGTTCGTTCATCCGCTCTTCGGTGCCGAGGTACTCTTCTCTTTTGCCCCGTTTTATCCGGTAGAGCGGCGCCTGGGCAATATAGATATAACCCCTTTCTACAAGTTCCGGCAATTGGCGGTAAAAGAAGGTGAGCAATAATGTACGGATGTGGCTACCATCCACGTCGCTGTCGGCCATAAGAATAATTTTATGATAACGCAGCTTAGAAATATTAAATTCTTCTTTGCCTACACCGGTTCCTAAGGCGGTGATGATGGTTCTAATCTCTTCGTTGCTTAAGACTTTATCTACGCGCGCCTTTTCTACATTAAGAATCTTGCCTTTTATCGGCAAGATTGCCTGAAAGCGCCGGTCCCGCCCCTGTCGGGCCGAGCCCCCGGCGCTATCGCCCTCCACAATATATAACTCGCAAAGAGCGGGGTCGCGTTCAGAGCAATCGGCGAGTTTTCCTGGAAGCCCCCCCGTCTCCAGAGCGCTTTTTCGCCGGGTGAGCTCGCGGGCCTTTCTTGCTGCCTCGCGCGCGCGGGAGGCCACAATTGCTTTGCCCGCGATAACATTGCCTGCGGAGGGATGTTCCTCAAAATACGCGCCTAAAGACTCGTTGACTATCGACTCGACGATGCCGGCGACTTCGGAATTGCCCAGCTTTGCCTTGGTCTGCCCTTCAAACTGGGGATTGAGCACTTTGACGCTGATAACCGCGGTCAGCCCTTCGCGCGCATCGTCTCCGGACAAAGAAAAATCGCCTTTTAATAAATTCTTACCCTTGCAGTATTGATTGATGCTGCGCGTAAGCGCAGATTTGAAACCGCTTAAGTGGGTGCCGCCTTCCGTAGTGTGAATATTGTTGGCGAAACTAAAGATATTTTCCGCGTAGCCGTCGTTATACTGCATGGCAACTTCTGCCGTTACGCCCTCTTTTTCCCTGATAAAATAGACCACTTTTTTGTGTAAAGGCGTTTTATTTTTATTTAAATATTCCACAAAAGAACTGATGCCGCCGGAAAATTTGAATTCGCTGCGCTTATCCCGAACCTCGTCCTCCAGGACGATACTGATGCCTTTGTTTAAGAAGGCCAGCTCTCTGAGGCGCTGGGAGAGAATGTCAAAACTAAAGCACGCCTTTTGCCCGAAGATTTCTTTGTCCGGCTTGAAGGTAACGCGCGTCCCGCTTTTGGCGCTCTTGCCCACTACCGTAAGTTTGGAAACGGTCCTGCCGCGCTCATAGCGCTGGTGGTAGACCTTGCCGTCCCGCCGGACCTCCACCTCCAGGCGCTCGGAAAGCGCGTTGACCACGCTTACCCCTACGCCGTGCAGGCCTCCGGCAACTTTATAGACCCGGTGGTCGAACTTTCCTCCGGCGTGCAGGGTAGTCATCACCACCTCTACCGCGGGCTTCTTTTGGGCCTTGTGCATATCCACGGGGATGCCCCGGCCGTCGTCGGATATGGTTACGGAATTATCCGCGTGAACCGCAACGTGGATGTTTTTACAATACCCGGCCATTGCCTCGTCGATCGAATTATCGCAGACCTCGTATACCAGATGATGCAACCCGCTGGTTGAGATGTCGCCGATATACATCGCCGGGCGTTTGCGCACGGCATCTACGCCTTCTAAGACCTGGATGGTGCGGGCGTCATACTTATGCGGCTGCTCTAAAGAGGCATCCGCTTCTTTTTTCTTTCTGTTTCTGGTTTCCCCGGCCATTTTAACGAATCTCCCCTATCCTGAATTGTATCTTCCGGATTTTCTCTGCTCCTGCCTTTTTCTTCAGCGCCTTAAACAGCTCTTCTTTCTGAAAGTTGGCCTGATAAAGCCAGGCGGATTCATCCACGCTCACCAGAAGCACCCCCTTTTTTAAACTCACGGGCCTTGCGTGACGGGAGAGCTCTTTGCCGGCAAGCGCAGGCCAGGCAGAAAGGACCTCGAATATGCCCTTCTTCTTTGCCTGGCTCAAATTCTCCACTACATTTTTTAAGACATCGCCGATGGGTTCCGGCGCGCCTTTTTGTTTTCGCATTCCTTTTTGGCTCAGGATAACTGCATGGGCAAAACGATATAAATATAGTTTTCCTGCGCTCTGATTATTCCCGGGCTTTCCGATCCGGCCAGCTCCAGGCTCACGTTTTGGTCCTTGAGGCTCTTCAATGCGTCGATTAAATATTGGGGGTTAAACCCTACGGAGAATTCCCCTCCTTTATGCTCGATATCTATTTCCTCTCTGGCCTCGCCCATATCCGGGCTGTTTTTAGAAAAGACCAGCTTATCTTTAAACAGGTCGATTTTAATTGATTGCGAATCGGGAGAAGTCAAAATAGCCACCCTTTTTGCGGCCCAGAGAAATCTTTCCCGGTTGACGACGATTTTGTCCTTACCCTCTTTGGGAATTACCTGTTCATAGCTAGGGAACTGTCCTTCAATAAGACGGGAGACGATTATGGTGTCGTCAAATTGAAAAGAGATCTGGTTTTCGCCGAAGACTATCTTTACCGTCCCCTCATCCCCCAAATTGCGCGTTAATTCCTGAATTGCTTTGATGGGGACAATTATCTCTTTTTTAAACTCTTGCGGCGACTCCATCTCTTTCTCGATTAAAGCCAGCCTTCTTCCATCGGTAGCCACAAATCTTATATCTTTCCCTTTAACTACAAAAAGGACGCCGTTTAGTATATACCTGGTTTCGTCGTGAGAAACCGCAAAAGAGGTAAGGCCGAGCATATTTTTTAACAACCGCTGATTTAAGGTAACGCTTTCTTTCTCGTGAAGTTTGGGTAATTTGGGAAACTCTTCTTTGGGCAGGCCCATTAACCTGAAGAAACATCTTTGCGATTCAATGGAAACAGAGTTGTTTTTTCTCACGGTCACGTCTATTTCTCCTTCAGGTAAATCTCTAACGATGTCAGAAAACCTTTTTGCCGGGACAGTGATGCTGCCTTCTTCGTTAATTCCCAAAGGAGAAAAGTTAAGCGAGATTCCTACATCTAAATCTGTAGCAGTCATATGGACTTTACCTTTTTGGGCCTCTATAAGAAAGTTGGAAAGAATGGGTAGTGTAGCTTTTACGGAAATGACGTTTTGGAGCGCCTGGATCGCCTTCAATAACGGTCCCTTCGATGTCTTGAATTTCATTTTTACCTCCTTAAACGGGTTTCTTTAATAAGATAAAATAGTAGTTATAGTAGTAAGCCTGGGGAAGCTGTGGATAAGTCTATTACTTAAATGAATCTATTGAATAACAACCGTAAAAGACTGTTAATAAGCCGGCTATTTTATCCACAAGTTATCCACAGGGATAGACCCTCCTAATTCCTTTAAAGGAGGGGTCTTATCCACAGCTTCGTTTTATCCTCTACTCACTTTTTATTTCTATAATTAACCTATCGAGCAAATCTTTTAATTTCGGGTCTTTTTTCAATTCCTTCCGGATCTTCTCGTAAGCATAGAGGATTGTAGTGTGGTCTCTGCCCCCGAAATATTCGCCTATTTCCGGCAAAGAAAAGTCGGTAAAAGTGCGCACAAGGTACATCGCAATCTGGCGGGGGTAAACCACGGTCCGGTTTCTTTTTTTTGCCTTCAGGTCCAGGGGGCGGATATCAAAATGCGCAGCCACTTTTTTCTGGATAGCGTCAACAGAGAGTTTTTTCTCTTCCGATAACATATCTTTCAAAACAGAACGGGCCTGCTCCAGAGTAATCTTTTCATTAGTTAGAGATGAGTAGGCCACCACCCGGATTAGCGCCCCTTCCAGCTCCCGGATGTTTAACTTGACTTTATTGCCGATAAAAAAGACAACTTCGTCGGGGACGTCGATCTTGTTCTGCTCAATCTTCTTTTTCAGGATAGCGATGCGGGTTTCCAGGTCAGGCGGCTGAATGTCGGTGACCAGGCCCCACTCAAAGCGGGAAACCAGCCTTTCTTCCAGGGCCGGGATGTCTTTAGGGGGGCGGTCGCTGGAAAGCACAATCTGTTTATGGGCATCGTAAAGCGTATTAAAGGTGTGAAAGAATTCTTCCTGCGTTGCCTCTTTGCCGGCGATGAAATGGATGTCGTCGATTAAAAGGATATCGACGTGGCGATACTTTTCCCTGAAAGCCGGAGTAGTGCGGTGCTGGATGGCGCCGATTAACTGGTTGGTAAATTTTTCGCTGGAGATGTAGGTTACGTTAAGCCGGGGGTTATTCTTCAAGGTGTAGACGCCGACCGCCTGCATTAAATGGGTCTTGCCTAAACCCACCCCCCCGTAGATAAACAACGGATTGTAGGAACGGGCGGGGGATTCGGCAACTGCCAGGGAAGCGGCATGGGCAAAGCGATTGCTGGGCCCGACCACGAAATTTTCAAAGGTATAGCGGGTGTTTAGTTCGAGCGGGCTTGCGGGCTGCGCTTGCGTCTGCGGGGACTTGCGGAAGAACCACCGCTTTGGCTTAGGCGCTTCTTTCTTACCGGATGAAGCCGGCTCTGTTCGCACTACGACGAGTTCCACGGTTACGTCTTCTTTGCGGGCAGCCGACTTTAAGGCCTGTTTAATCAGCTCTAGATAGTGCTCTTTTATCCAGGTCTGAAAAAACTTGTTCGGGACTTCCAGGGTTAGCCTGTCTTGCGCAAACCCCTGCAGCTTTATCGGGCGAAACCAGGTCTCATAACTTTGTTCCCCCAGGGCTTCTTTAGTTGTGTCCAGAATTTTAGCCCAGAGTTGCGCGGCCGCGGTCTCCATTCTCTCCCCTATTTATACACAAGTTATCCACAGGATA
>JAHIIS010000099.1 GCA_018899075.1 Candidatus Omnitrophota bacterium
AGCAATCAAAGTAATGTAACCGGCATGCCACATCGCCGGCCACCAGAGCCGGCTCTGAAGCAGAATCTCTTTAAAATTCCTTAAACCCACAAACTGACTTACCGGCGAGACCCCGTCCCAGGCGCGCAGGCCCAGGTTAAAGGTGGCATAGAAAGGATAGATATAGAATATGGCGAAGATTGTTACCGCCGGCAGTATAAACAAGTAGTTCTCAAGAGTAGACTTTACTTTCATAACAGGTTCTTTAAATTTTCCTACTTACTTATGACTTACAACTTATGACTTACAACTTTTCTTTAGCCATTTCTCTCTCTTTGACTTCCTGCACCTCAAAAGCCACCTGTTCAGGCGTCTTGGTGCCCAGGATAATCGATTGAATGCCCAAATCAAAGGCCTCAATCACCACGCCTTTCTCATGCGCCGGCCAGATATTCGGATGAGTAGTATTTTCCATAGCTTGCGCAAACTGGGAAAGAATAGGGCTAATATTAGCCAAACTAAATTTATTGGCGGGCAGATTATTCGTGACCTGCGCTAAATAGGCCTGTTGTTCATCATCGGTGAGCCACTTGAGAAATTCTACTGCCTTCTCTTTATTTTCAGAGCGGGCATTGACCATAAAAGAAGAGCCCGCTCCGCCCCAGATAAGCATTGGATACTTATCGGAGACCCGGGGCACGAACATCGCCGCATAATTTAAATCGGGGTTCATCCCCTGATAAACATTGACGCACCAGGAGCCGTTAAAGGCGAAGGCTGCGCGCTGGTTGGCAAAATTCTGCTCGGCATCTTTGTTGTTCATTGCCACAATGCCTGTAGCTAAAACGCCGTTGTCGGCCATTTCCTTAAAAAGGCTAAAGACGCGAATCCAGTCCGGGTCGGTGTAAGGGACCTCTCCGGCATAGGTGCGCATTACCTTTCTCTCGCCCATAATATTGAAGGCGAAATTGGAAGCAAGGCAGTCAATCATCCAGGTCTCCGCCCACCCGGAAACCAGCCCTTGGATGCCGGCTTCTTTCAATTTTTTTACTGCAACAATAAATTCCTCAAAAGTCTGTGGAGGAGCCTGCGGGTTGAGCCCCGCCTTTTTGAATAAGTCTTTATTGTAAAGCATCTGGATATTGGTGACATCGAGGGGCACTCCGTAAATTCCCGGCGCAACGCCAAACTCATTGCCCCGTTTAAATTCGTTAACGATAAGCGCTTTAGAAAAGAGCCTCTTTTCCCATTCGTGGTTGTCGGCCTGCATCTCTTCCGTAAGATTGAGCACATGCCCCGCCTTGACAAAAATGGCAAAGTCCTTTTTTTCGCCAAGGACCCCAAAGATATCCGGCAAGGTGCCGGCTTGAGTGGCAGCGCGCACCTTCTGGCTATACACTTCGGAAGGAGCGAATAATCTAAACTCCACTTGCCTGCCTGTTTGCCGGGCGTATTTCTGCGCTAATTCATTGAAGGCCTTTTTTCTATCAGTCATCCAGTGCCAGATAACCACATCCGTTTTCTTTTCTGTTATCCGCGCGCAGCCCCCTATGCCTACTATTAGGCCGACTATTAGAATATAGGAAGTCCACCTCTTAACCAAAACCTGCTCCTTTCTTAAAAAGTTAAATAAGCTCTTAAATATAGGCACAGAATATCACAATACTCCTTGCTTGTCAAGCAGTTATAGAGGAATCGAACGATGGATTTTAGTCTCTTTGGGCTCTCGTTTCAAAAATTCTTCTTAACCCCATTAAATTTATCCGCATAAACTCCAAGCCCGAGTGCCATCTCTCTTCCTCAACCTGCCTTGACCAGACCACCCGCGCTGAACCCTGAAAAGGCGAATGCCCATCAGGGATGTCCAGCTGGAGTTGCAAGTTTGTGCTGGGCAGGAGCCTCTCTTCGCTAAACAGGCCGATACCCGAAGCGCTGGCATCGCAACATCGAGCGTTAGTGCTCATTTGCGCAATGGGATGCTTGATTTCAACAGGAAAGTCGACCTCAAAACGCTCAAATATCCTGCGGTCATCCTTATACATCTTCTATCCTCCTTTAATTTGTCCCCGACCACCACTGCTTAATTAACTGCTGCGGGAAATGCTCAAATACATAATTAAAGATTCTTTCCTTATCTCTATCCCTTATCCGTGTAAAATAAAGTCCCAATTCTATTTC
>JAHIIS010000100.1 GCA_018899075.1 Candidatus Omnitrophota bacterium
ATGGATTTCGTTTCGCGGAGAATGAGAGTGGCCATAAACTATACAATCGACCCGTTCATTCTTAAATTTTTCTTTTACAGTTTTGATTAGATTGGATGGGGCGCCGGTGCCGTGAGTCAAGCCGATGCGAAATTGTTTTATCTGAATAAGTTCCGTATCCGGCAAGGCCCGTTTCACCTCGGGCGGGTCCATATTACCCCAGACTGCGCGGACTTCAGGAGTTATTTTTTTTAATCTCTCTAAAACAGCCAGACTCACCAGGTCTCCTGCGTGCAGAATCAAATCTGTATCCGCAAATGCGCTAAGAAGCTCGCCTGGCAAATCTTCAGGACTGTGAATATGGGTATCGGAAACTACGCCAATTTTCATTTGACAATCTGCTCTTTTCCGTAAAGGTCCAAAATCAGGTTCAAATCCGAAAGGGTCCAAATCCAAATCTTTTTTTCCAAAGCCGCAAGCCTGACATTCAAATCCAACTCCTTAAAAACGATAATAATTGCCTTGCGTATTTTATATCTTGATTTCTTGCAATAATGGGAAAATTCCTGTATTTGCGTCTCGCTAATTTCTTCTTTTCTAATAAGGCAGACCCAATAACCGTCTTTATAACGGGCGATTATACAATCCTGCAATTCTGCCCTCGGGCAGGGATGAACTTCTTCAAAGCACCAAAGCTTGAAGAGTTTATTTTGAATCATAATAATTTCATTTTTAAAAGACTTAAAAAGGCCGATTATTCTTTCAGTTGCCCCCTTTTTAGTCTCCCGGGAAAACTCCCAAACCCGGTCTTCTATTTCTTTG
Organism: Candidatus Omnitrophota bacterium; assembly: GCA_018899075.1. Lineage (GTDB taxonomy): Bacteria > Omnitrophota > Gorgyraeia > JAFGHF01 > JAFGHF01 > JAHIIS01. Next base: position 802 of record JAHIIS010000100.1, read on the forward strand.
GAAAAATTCTTTGACTCGCTGGCGGGATCCGCGGTTAGAGAAAGGCTCTTCCTTCGGTAAACCGATTTTAGCCAGAATCTAAATATCTTATCCTGGATTCTGTAAAATGTCCCGACTTTACTAAGCAGGTCTTTATCTAAGAGGGAATTAATTTGTTTAGAGGTGACCCTGGGCTGGCGATTTGTAGTCTTGGATATATCGGCAAGCCTCCTGCCTCTGTTGCTCGCGGATAATAAGATAGGTATAAAGTTTGAGTAATCAGCGCCGTTAAGGTTATGACTAAGAAGAGTCGTGAAGTATTGATTGAGGATCCCTTTAGAGTCATAAATTAAGGAATTAAACGCCTCGGCTATAAGAGCCCGGGTGACGTCCGCCTTATTAAATTCTTTGGCTTTTTCCACTAATTTATTACTCAGTATATCTAAGTAAAAAGGGCGGCCTTCGCTAAAGGTGATTAAGAAGTCTCGTAAATTTCGCGCCAGATCGATATCCTGGAAGCGCTTTTCTAAAAATTTGCAACATGTAAGGTGATCAAAAGGCTCAAGGCGGATAATTTCGAAATTACCAAACAAAAGAGAAAGCTCGTTTGCGAAAATCTTTTTAGCATAACTTATCTGTGAGCTGGCAAATATATACATAGTGTCTTTTTGCATCATAATTTCTTTGGCCAGACCCAAAAAGGGCGACTGCATCTTATAAGTATCCAGAAGATGGAATTCATCCAGTATAACTATGCAAGAGATACCGCTCTCCCGCTTTAAAACAGCCGTTAAGCTTAACAGGCTCTCATAAGCCCGCTCAAATTGTAAATTCTTAACGTCGCTTTCGACTGTTCGAATAAGCTCTACTGTTTTAGGGATACTTTTTTGGGCAGAGTCTTTAAGCGTTTCAAACTCAACGCCTGCCTCAAAATTTTTATTTTTAAGATAATGATAAAGAAGAGCGCCAAGGAATTTATAAATAAAGTGATTAAAAGAATTCGGCCGAAGATCGATATAGATGGGAATAATCTTAGGGTGGTTAAAGTTTGAAAAAAAGTGCAGAATAAGGGAAGACTTGCCGATAAGCTTAGGGCCGAGGATTGCGATATTCTGACGATAGCCGTCTTTAAAACCGCCGACCCTTTTAGAAAACAGACCTAAAGTTTCCGTTCTTCCGAAAAACTTATTACCGACAACAGGGTCGCTGAACATAGTTCCTTTTTACTTCCTTTTTGGCGCTTACGGCAGATAGAAAAAGGGGTTTTGAGGTTTATGGCCTTTTCTGATTTCAAAATAAAGCTCAGGGGCCCCTGCCCTGCCGCTTGCGCCTGCGCGGGCAATAACCTGCCCCTGCTTTACCAGCTGGTCTAATTTTACTAAATTCTTCAGGTTTTGGGTGTAGACTGTGGAGTAAGCGTCCAGATGGTCAATAATAATTATTTTTCCATAGCCTTTTAATTCTTCGCTGCAGAAAGCCACGCGTCCTGAACGGGCGGCTAAGACAGGGTTGCCTTTTCTTGTTTGAATACAGATGCCCTTATTTTTTACTCTGTCTCTTTTCATCCCGAAGAAAGAAACGACCTTCCCTTCTACAGGCCAGATAAAGTCGCCGCCTTTATCTGTAAAGTCGGTTTCTAACGTCAAATCTTCAATTGCGTTAGTGGTGCCCGGGATAAAGATGAGTTGCCCCACATAAATTCTGGAAGTATCAGCGAGTCGGTTAATGCGGGAGATTTTTTCCAGTTCTACTTCGTAAACCCTGGATATCCTCCAGAGAGTCTGGCCTTTCTTAACGCGATGGTATATCCCCCTCATCCCCTCGGGCGGCCGGGGCGGGCCCTTGCCGACCGTAGCGCAACCGATTAAAGCAGTCGCTAGTATATAGTATATAGTATATAGTAAAAACCTTTTCAAAATTTTGGAAAGCATATTTACCTTCATTTATTCGGCCCTGTTATTAGGCGTTGGCTGTTTTCGATGTTAAAAACTAAATACCAGCGACTAGCGACTAATTACTAATTAAAAGCGGGCGATGGGGATCGAACCCACGATATCAAGCTTGGGAAGCTTGCGTTCTACCACTGAACTACGCCCGCATAAGTCACTTAAAATTAGTCATACGTTGAAAATCCTTAAATCTGACTCGAATATCTCTTTTGTTCAGCTTTCTTAATCGCTCCAGGCTAAAGTCCTCTACAACATAGGAGGACATAATGGTGCCCAGAGCAACAGCCTTCTTAAGGGCCGACTCGGTAATCTTGGGGCGTGCGGCAAGGTAGCCTAAGAATCCGCCGGCGAAGGTATCCCCTGCCCCTGTGGGGTCCAGGACATTTTCTAATAAATACGCGGGAACATAAAATGAAAAAGTGCGCGAGAAAAGCGAACAACCATACTCCCCTTTCTTTACGATGACCAGGCGCGGGCCTAAGGCAAGAAGGGCTCTGGCCGCTTTAATTAAATTAGACTCGCAAGTCAATTCCCGTGCTTCGGAGTCGTTTAAGATAAATATGTCGCTTCTTTTGATAACCCGCTTTAGCGTCTCTTTCTCGTGTTCAATCCAATAATTCATTGTATCGGAAACAACCAATCGGGTTCCCTTTAGTTGTTTTAGAACTTCCAGCTGAATGCGCGGGTTGATGTTTGCCAAAAAAACAAATTTCTCATTTTGATAGTCGCCGGCGAGAGTCGGATTAAAATGTGAAAGAAGATTTAATTCCGTCTTTAGAGTTTGGGCGCTGTTGAGCTCATAAGTATAAGAGCCCGACCATCTAAAAGTCCTGCCTTTTTTTATCTGCAGTCCTTTGGTGTCGATGTCTCTTGATTGAAAGAAACTAATAAATTGTTGCGGGAAGTCCTTTCCCGCTATCGAGACCAGTTTGACTTTACTAAAGAAACTCGCGCTTACTGCGGAATATGCGGCTGAGCCGCCCAAAGCATTTCTGACTCTGCCAAAGGGGGTCTGGA
>JAHIIS010000101.1 GCA_018899075.1 Candidatus Omnitrophota bacterium
ATCCCGAAGAATGGAATTTAGCGGGGCTGTCCAACCAGGTTAAAGCGAAATTTTTCCTGGAAATTGAGAATTTAACCTCAAACAGCTCGCGGGAACAAATCCGAAAGACGCTTCTTTCGCAGTTCCACAACGCCTGCCGCCAAAAAGAGGAAACTTTCGGCGGGGAAAATTTGCGGAATTTAGCCAGGATTGTGCTTTTGCAGGTAATTGACGCGAAATGGAAAGACCATTTATACAATATGGATTTTCTGCGTGAAGGCATCGGGCTTCGCGGCTATGCCGGGCGTGACCCTTTGGTGGAATATCAGTGCGAAGGTTACGATATGTTTAGCCGGATGATTGAGAGCATCAAAGATGAGGCCCTGGAATTTATCTTCAAGGCCAGGCCCGTAAAAGAAGAAGAGGTATCCGGCGTTTTTGCGCAGATTCCTCAGCAATTTTTGCATCCGGAGAGCGCCGGATTTAAGGGCTTGCCTAAACAGGAGCCTTCAGAGGCCCCGCCTGCGCCTGCAACCGAAGCCCCCCGGCCGTTTAAGAGAGAAGGGCGCAAAGTCGGCCGCAATGAGCCCTGCCCCTGCCACAGCGGTAAGAAATATAAAAAATGCTGCGGGAAGAATATAGTTTAATGTTTCCATGGCCAAGAGAACCTGGTTCCGCCGGATAATTCGCCCAATATGCGAACCTGGTTCCTTTACCAGCAATAACCTTTGCATGCGAGAATACCAAAAAAGCGTCTTGCTTTGCCTGTTATCCGCAATTCTACTTATCCTTTCCTTTCCTAAACCTAATCTGGGGTTTTTGGCCTGGTTTGCCCTCGTCCCATGGCTTTTTGCTCTTCGGGGGCAAAGGCCTTTACGGGCCTTTTTTCTATCTTACCTGGTAGGCCTTGTCTTTTTTTCCGGAATTGTTTATTGGGTAAATTATGTCAGCAGCCTGGGATTTACGGTATTGGTGCTTTACCTGGCGCTGTATTTTGCCGTCTTTGGCCTGGTCTTTTCAACTGTCAACTGCCAACTGTCAACTGTCAACTGCTTTCTCATACCTTGTATTTGGGTTTCATTGGAGTATATCCGCAGTCATTTATTTACGGGCTTCAGCTGGGCGCTTCTGGGGTATTCCCAGTACCGTATTTTACCCGTTATTCAGATTAGCGATATCACAGGCGCCTACGGGGTGTCGTTTTTGCTTGTTTTGGTTAATGTGGCGATTTGGCGTATTCTGTCTCCGTCATTGCGAGCGAAGCGAAGCAATCCCTTCTTGAGATTGCTTCGTCGCCAAAAGTCGAATCACAGGGCTTCTCGCAATGACAGCGCTAGTCCAATTTATTGGGCACTCTGTCCCCTGCTCTTTGTAATCTTGGCATTAACCTACGGCTACTTTAAATTAAGTCAGCCGGCCAGGGGACAAAGCATTAAAGTTGCAGTAGTGCAGGGCAATATCCCCCAGAGGATGAAATGGGACCCCGACGCCCGCGATTTTATTTTAGAAAAATATTCTCGTTTAACTGAAACTGCTGCGCTCAATCGCCCGGACATAATCATCTGGCCGGAGACATCTGTGCCGGGATACTTAGAGGACGAGCCTGAGTTGCTGAAAGAAATCAGCTCTTTATCCGGAAGGGTTTCTCCTGCGTATCTTTTAGTGGGGACGCCTCAGCAAGGGAGGAATAGAACGCTCTATAATAGCGCAACTTTATTGTTTCAGGGAAAGAGTATTAAGCGCTATGATAAATTACATCTTGTCCCTTTTGGAGAATTTATTCCCTGGCCGGTATTATTTTCCCGTTTTTCCTTTGCCGGCCTGGTGGGAAATTTTAGCCGGGGCGAAGATTATACTGTATTTTCGCTCTCTCAAACAAAACCGAAAATAAAATTTAGCGCATTGATTTGCTTTGAAGACGTCTTCGGGTATCTGGCGCGAAGGTTTGTACAAAAAGGGGCGCAAATTCTGGTCAATATGACTAACGACGCCTGGTTTGAAGACTCATCCGAGCCCGAGCAGCATCTTCAGGCGTCGGTATTGCGGGCAGTAGAAAACAGGGTCAACGTTGTGCGTAGCGCCAATACTGGGGTGTCCTGTTTTATTGACCCGCAGGGTAAGATACTCAGCAGAGTTACTGATTCTGCCGGCCGGGATGTGTTGGTGGAGGGAGAAAAGACGCAGGAATTAAAAATCGTCTCTGCGCCGGGTTTCTATACCGCCTTTGGCGATATCTTCGCCTGGCTTTGCTTAATTTTAACTGGTGCTTTTCTTGTCTATGGCGAGGGGTGGCTCGGGTGCCAGCTTTTGGAGCGCAGCTCAACTAAAACACATCTTGAAGTTTCTTCTGCTGTAATTGAGCGAGCACCAAAAGCGCACCCGAGACAGGACCCCGAGCCGTGAAGAGAAGGCAAATTACTATGATTTTCTATTGGTTGACTAAGATAGTTTTCGCAGCTTTCGCCAGCTTATTTTTTCGTCTAAAGCTGGAAGGACAGGAGAATTTACCCAAAGAAGGCGGCTTTATCCTTGCCGCCAATCACGCAAGCAGTCTCGACCCCTTTATGGTTATAGCGGCCATCCCGCGTTATATTCGCTGGGTGGTAATTTACGAATATTATGACCTCTGGTATTTACGCGGGCTCTTAAGACGGATGGGTTTTATCCGGGTAGAGAATAGCTTACCCAGAGAGGCCTTTCGCACGCTCTTGCAGAGAGGGATAGTTGGCCTCTTTCCCGAAGGAAGGCGAAGCTGGGACGGCCGAATAGGTGAGGCAAAGCGGGGCGTAGCCGCTTTGGCAAGAAGGATGTCTTCTCCGGTAATTCCGGTGGTAATCCGGGGGACATTTGC
>JAHIIS010000102.1 GCA_018899075.1 Candidatus Omnitrophota bacterium
AAGAATTCTTGTGCCCGGGAACCGAACCGCCAACCACAAGAAGGTTATTATCTTTATCCACCTTAATTACCTCTAAATTCTGAATGGTGGATTTCCGATTACCCATATGTCCGGGTAAATGATGGCCTTTGAACACTCGCGAAGGAAAGGCGCTTGCCCCAATAGAGCCCGGCGAGCGATGGGACATTGAACCGTGGCTCTTCGGGCCGCCCTTCCAGTGCCACCTTTTCACGCCTCCTTGAAAGCCGCGCCCAATTGATGTACCTATTATATCGACGAACTCTCCCGGGCAAAATTGGGTAGCATCAATATTTTGACCGGCTTTATAATTTCCGGGGTCCTGCACGGGAACCTCTTTAATAAACCTGTCTGCAAAGCAAAGCTGAATAGCGTTGTAGCCGTCCTTTTCTTTAGTTTTTATTTGTAATATAGAGCAGGGGCCGCTTTCGATGACGGTTACGGGCATAATCCGCCCATCTTTTCTAAAGACTTGCGTCATCCCTACTTTCCTGCCTAATATTCCTATCATTTTATTTCCACATCCACGCCCGAAGGCAAATCCAGCTTTCTTAGGGCATCGATAGTCTTGGCCGTGGGCTCAATAATATCCAACAACCTCTTGTGAGTCTTAATCTGAAATTGCTCTCGCGATTTCTTGTCAATTACCGGCGAGCGCAAAACGGTAAACACTTCCCTCTTCGTGGGTAAAGGGATGGGCCCGCAAACCCTGGCCCCTGTGCGCTTGGCAGTATTCACAATCTCCTCAGTAGACTGATCAAGGATTCTATGGTCGTAGGCCTTTAACTTAATCCTGATCTTCTGCGCCGGCGCCTTTTGCTCTTCCTTCTTCTCTTTCTTCTTAGTTTTTTTAACCGTCTTTGTCTTTCTAACCATAACTTACTACCTCTGCCCAGAGAACCGTTTTCCTCCCGATAATTTTCTAAATCCGGTCAAAGCGGTTCCTGTTAAACTTCAAAGCGTTGTCAACAGCGAGCGCAAAAATCACGCTATAACCTCGCTAATCACCCCTGCCCCTACGGTGTGCCCGCCTTCGCGGATGGCAAAACGCAGGTTTTTCTCCATTGCAATGGGGGTGATTAATTCTACCTCTAAAGTCACATTGTCGCCCGGCATAACCATCTCCACGCCTTCGGCAAGCGCAGCTACGCCGGTAACATCGGTGGTGCGAAAATAGAACTGCGGCCTGTATCCCTTGAAGAAGGGGGTGTGCCTGCCTCCTTCTTCTTTGGTCAGGACGTAGACCTCGGTCTTAAACTTGGTGTGGGGGGTGATAGAGCCGGGTTTAGCCAGGACCTGTCCGCGCTGGAGGTGCTCTTTATCGATACCTCTAAGAAGCAGGCCCACATTGTCTCCGGCCTGGCCTTCTTCCAGGGTCTTTCTGAACATCTCAACGCCGGTGACTATGGTCTTGGCGGATTTTGCGTCCATACCCACAACCTCTACCTCTTCTCCGACCTTGACCTTGCCGCGTTCGATGCGGCCTGTGCCTACGGTGCCGCGTCCGGTGATGGAAAAGACATCTTCCACGGCCATCAGGAAGGGTTTGTCGATTTCTCTTTTGGGGGTGGGGATAAATTCATCTATGACCTTGAGCAACTCTAAAATAGGTTTGCAGTGGGGGCAATCTTCTTTTCCGCAGCCGCACTGGGAGGCCTTAAGGGCGCTTCCTTTGACAATGGGAGTTTTATCCCCGGGAAATTTGTATTTGGTGAGCAGTTCTCTTACCTCCAGTTCCACCAGCTCAAGCAGTTCTTTATCGTCCACCATATCGCATTTGTTCAAGAATACCACAATCGAGGGTACATTAACCTGGCGGGCTAAGAGGATGTGCTCTCTGGTCTGAGGCATCGGGCCGTCACTTGCGGAGACTACCAATACCGCCCCGTCCATCTGGGCGGCGCCGGTAATCATATTCTTGATGTAGTCGGCATGCCCGGGGCAGTCGATGTGGGCGTAGTGCCTGGCATCGGTCTGGTATTCTACGTGGCTGATGGCAATAGTCAAGCCGCGTTCTTTTTCCTCAGGGGCGTTGTCGATAGACTCGTAAGTTCGGACATCAGCCATACCCTTCTTGCTCAAGACCATGGTTATCGCGGAGGTCAGGGTGGTCTTGCCGTGGTCCACGTGGCCGATGGTGCCGACGTTTATATGCGGTTTGGTGCGTTGGAAGGTTTCTTTAGCCATTTTCGTTTGCCTCCTTTTTAATCTATTTTTTGCCGGTTATCTTCTCCAATATACCCAAAGGCACTTCCGCGTAAAAGGAAGGCTCCATTGTATACGTACCTCTTCCCTGCGTTAAAGAGCGAACGGCCGTAGCATAGCCAAACATCTCTGCCAGGGGCGCGTAGCCCCTGATGGCTTTGGCGCCTGCCCTCTGGCTAATCGACTTTATCTGGACCCTGCGTGAATTAAGGTCGCCGATAACATCGCCCAGGAACTCATCCGGAATAATTACCTCCGTATCCATTACCGGTTCAAGTAAAATGCATCGTGCTTTCTTTAACCCATCCTTAAAAGCAAAAGATGCGGCCATCTTAAAAGCGAGCTCCGAAGAGTCCACTTCGTGAAACGAGCCGTCTACCAATTTGACCTCTACGTCTGTAACGGGATAGCCGGCTAATATTCCGGTTTGCGCGCTCTCGTTTATCCCCTCTTTTATGGCAGGGATAAACTCACGGGGAATGGCCCCGCCTTTAATCTTGTCGATAAATTTAATTTTGCTGTTGCGCTCGGCAGGAGCGATTTCCAGGACAACATGGCCGTATTGGCCTCTGCCGCCGGTCTGCTGAATAAATTTACCCTCGGATTTAGTTTTGCCGGCCACAGTCTCTTTGTAGGCTACATGGGGCCTGCCCGCTTTTGCCGCAACTTTAAACTCCCGCAGCATCCTGTCCAGCAGGATTTCTAAATGCAGCTCTCCCATTCCCGATATAATGGTCTGCGCAGTTTCCTTATTGTAGGAAACTTTAAATGTCGGGTCTTCTTCCTGTAAACGGTGAAGGGCGAAGCTTAATTTTTCCTGGTCTATTTTAGTCTTTGGCTCGATAGACATAGAAATGACCGGCTCGGGAAAGTGCATTTTTTCCAAAACCAAAGGGTGTTTTTCATCGCAAATAGTGTCTCCGGTGGTAGTTTTTTTTAAACCTACGCAGGCAGCGATATCTCCCGCATGGACCCGCTCAACTATTTTCTGCCTGTTGGCATGCATTTGCACAATCTTACCCACGCGCTCTTTAATCATCTTTGTAGCATTATAGACCTGGGTTCCCGATTGAATTGCGCCGGAATAGACCCTGATAAAAGTCAATTTCCCCACATACGGGTCGGCAACCACCTTAAAGCTAAGGGCGCATAAATATTCGTCGTCACTGGGCTTTCTTTGCTCATAAACCCCTGTCTGAGGATTTACTGCGCTAATCGCCGGAACCCCCAGAGGAGAAGGCATGTAATCCACTATTGCGTCAATAAGCATCTGTATGCCTTTGTTTTTCAAAGCCGAGCCGCAAAACACAGGCACGAGTTTATTTTTTATCGTTGCCTGCCTGATAGTCTCTTTTAATTCTTCCGGTCTTATCCCGATATCATGAACAAACTTCTCTAAGGTAATTTCATCGGCTTCAGCCAATTTCTCAATCAATTCCAGGCGATATTTACTGGCCAGGGCTTTTAGTTCCTCGGGAATTTCCGTCTTCTCAAACTTCAAGCCCAAATCATCTTTATAAATAATGGCTTTTGACTCCACTAAATCAATTACACCTCTGAACTCGTTTTCGCAGCCGAGAGGTATCTGCAAGATTAAAGGCTTTGCGCTCAATCTTTCTTTCATTTGCTCGCACACGGCAAAGAAGTCGCTGCCTACCCTGTCCAGTTTATTCACAAAGGCAATGCGCGGCACTTTATACGTATCTGCCTGGCGCCAGACAGTCTCGCTTTGGGGCTCAACGCCGCCCACGCCGCAGAAGATGACCACCGCCCCATCGAGGATTTTCAAAGACCTTTCTACCTCAGCGGTAAAGTCAACGTGTCCGGGCGTATCGATTATATTGATTCTGGCATCCCCCCAGAAACAGGTTGTGCTTGCGGAAGTTATTGTAATGCCTCTTTCCTGCTCCTGCTCCATCCAGTCCATGGTTGCCGTGCCTTCGTCAACCTCGCCTATTTTATATATCTTGCCGGTATAATAAAGAATCCGCTCGGTAATGGTGGTCTTTCCGGCATCGATATGGGCAATGATTCCGATATTTCTGGTCTTTTTTAAATCGAACTCTTGCATTCTATCTGCTTCTATCAATGTTTCCATACTGTGAACTGTGAACTCTCAGCTGTAAATTAAACATTACCAACGGTAATGCGCAAACGCCTTATTGGCTTCGGCCATCTTATGGGTGTCTTCCTTCTTTTTTACGGCACTTCCTGTATTTTTATAGGCATCGACAATCTCCTGGGCCAATTTTTCCTGCATAGGTTTTCCTTTCCTGGCCCGCGCATAATCCCTGATCCAGCGAAGCGCCAGCGTAATGCCGCGTTCCGGCTTGACTTCTATGGGAATTTGATACGTCGCTCCACCCACTCGCCGGGATTTTACTTCTAACAAAGGCCTGACATTTTCTAAGGCCTTATTCAATACCGAAAGGGCATTATCCTCGCCTGCGCGCTCCTTCACAATCTCTAAGGCGTTATAAATTATACTCTGCGCCACAGACTTCTTGCCCTTAAGCATAAGCATATTGATAAGCTGCCCTACCACTTTACTGTTATATTGCAAATCCGGCGTAAGTTTTCTCTTTTCCGCCCTTCTCCGTCTCATTTTGGTCTTTTCGCTCCGTATTTTGAGCGCGACTTCTTCCTGTCCGCCACACCTGCGGCATCCAGGGTGCCTCTCACTATATGATATCTCACTCCCGGTAAGTCTTTTACCCTGCCCCCCCGTACTAATACTATAGAGTGCTCTTGAAGATTGTGCCCCTCTCCGGGTATATAAGACGTAACCTCTACGCCGCGGGCTAATCTTACCCGGGCAACCTTGCGCAAAGCAGAATTTGGTTTTTTAGGGGTCTGTGTCTTTACCTGAACACAAACCCCTCTTCTTTGAGGGCAACCCTTTAAAGCAGGGGATTTGCTCTTTTTTCTAAATTTCTTTCTTCCTTTACGGATTAACTGGCTGATTGTCGGCATCTTCTTCCTTCTTCTGTTCTTGCTTTGGCTTGAGCGGCTGTCCTTCCCTGATGACCTCGATATCGCGATGCGAGTGAAAACCTGTTCCTGCAGGAATTAAATGGCCCATAATTACATTCTCTTTGAGGCCTAATAATTCGTCACGCCGGCCGCTTGCTGCCGCATCCGTGAGGACTCTCGTTGTCTCTTGAAAACTGG
>JAHIIS010000103.1 GCA_018899075.1 Candidatus Omnitrophota bacterium
TCAATACTTACTTCATACATAAAGGCCCATTTATCCTTGCGGGGCTTTCGTTTTCTAATAGAAGCTCTGAAGCCTAATAGAGATAAAATAGCAATTACATCCTCTGCCATTTTAGAACTCGCTGTTGCGTATGAAAGCTTAATCTTGCCGCTTGTATGGACATAACCATCGGCATCAATAAGACCTGCCAGGAAAGCCTCGATTACCGGGAGTGGAGACTTATAAATTAACGCAGGTATCCGTATTGTTAGATCCTTTGGGCCGTTAACTTGTGTGACCTCTCTAAGAAAACTTATTACATCTTTATTATAACTCACTAAATAATGAGTGTTATTACGTGTGTCTTTCTGGATAGTATATTTTATACCAGTAAGTCTGTATAAAATGTTGACTACCTTTGCTAAAGTCTCTCTGGAGCCATCAAAAAATCGTAACCGACTTCTATCAAGATATGGGCCAATTGAACCATCGCCTAAAAAGAATCCAACCAGCCAGGCAACTTCTTCATCTAATGTAATTCCGTTTATGTTTAAATATTTCCTGAAAGGCCAAGATGCTTGTGTAGTTGCATTAGGTCCGATTAACCAATCACAGATTTTTATTTGGTCGGCTCGCTTTTCTATTATCTGGCCATTATGAAACACAAAAAATGGATGCCAATCGCTAGTAACTACGGTAAGTCCACCTGTAGCCTTAACCTTATATATCCGCTCTCTCGGTAATTGATAGTGCCAAATTTTAACTATTCTATTCTTTCGAAACCTTCCTGTCTTTTTGTCGAAGGAAAGAGTAAAGATGCCATCTTTTTTTACATCTAAAAAATATCCATTCTCCGCACCTTGTCTTTCTCTAATGCCTTTCTTTTTTATACTTTCATACAAAATATCAATATCTTCTAAGCCACAATATGTACTGAATACCTTAGTTCCCTTTGCTACGCATCCCCCTCCGGTCTTATGGATCATTGCCGTATTCTTTATCGCCTCAAATATGGACTCCATAGAATCGTCTATGCTCAAAACGAAACATGCAGAAAGTTGCTGAAGTTCCCTGCCGGCATTCATTAAGGTGGGGCTGTTGGGCAAAAATTCCAAGTTGGCCATCAGGGAATAAAATTTTTCCGCTATTTTTTCCCGGTCGGCATCTTTTTTGTAAAGTTTCTCCGCCTGAGCGATATTTGCGGCTACCCGTTGGAACATCTCATCCGCGGTTTCGATGACTTTACCCGCCCCATCTTTCTTCAGATATCTTTTATCCAATACCCTTTTAGCGTTTTCGGAAAGATTGTTTGCTATTTTTCTCATGGTTCCCTCTCGTTCTTTTTGGCTTCTTCGTGATAGGCTTTTACGCCCGTTTTTCCCCCTTCTATTATCAAAGTATAGCACAGCAAAATTGGGCTGTCAAGAGAAAGATTTAAAAAATATACTATATATTGTGCTTTTTCAGCCATAAAGCCACAACAAGTTGTATACATTAGACTTGCAATCACCTGTAACTACTTTATTTGCATATAGTTATGGTCTTTTCGTGCCTATTTCTGCGCTTTTAGCCAAAATTTCCACCCCGACGAGGCCTTATTTGGTCTCTTGCTAAAGCAGATAAAATATGCTATACTTAAATTAAATTTAAGGGTGTAAACATGGCCTTAAGGCAAAAGTTAAATTTAAAATTCGCTCAGCGATTGATCCTTACGCCCAAAATGCGCCAGGCCCTCTACATTCTGCAACTGCCTCTGATGGAGCTAAAAAGATTCCTGCAGCAAAAGACGATCGAAAACCCTCTTCTGGAAGAAGCCGGTGATTATCAAGAAAACGACCAGTTGCAGTCAGGAGAACTTACCGACAATATCCTTCAAAATGCACAACAAACTTCGCAGGAATATTTTGACAGCGATAACGACAATACCAGCTACGGCCAGGAAATACAAAAGAAACAAAACTTCAAAGAAACTCTGGCCAGATACACTCCATCTCTGCAGGAACACCTCCTGCAACAGTTGAGTCTATCGGGCTGCGCAGGCTCTGTCTATAAAACGGGCGAATTTATTATCGGCAATATAGACGAAAACGGTTACAGGCGCTGCTCTCAGGAAGAAATACAGGAGGTTTTAACCGTCAGCAAAACCGATACCGGCAGAGCCCTAAAACTGATTCACAGTTTTGACCCACCGGGGGTAGGAGCGCAAAATCTAAAAGAATGTTTGCTTATTCAATTAAAACTGAAAAATAAAGAAAATTCTCTTGCCGCCAAAATAGTCCGTAACTATTTAACGGATTTAGAAAAAAAGAAATACGACCGGCTTGGGCGGGCCTTCAAGGTGAGCCCTGAAAAAATAGAAGAGGCTGTCAGGGAAATTGCCTCTTTAGAGCCCAAACCCGGCAGGCTCTTTGGCAGCTGCGCTAATCGCTATATCAAACCGGACATAATCTTACAAAAACAAAAAGAAAAATACGAAATCATCCTTAACGACGAAGAATTGCCCACCCTGCAGCTCAGCTCTCGATACAGGAAGCTTTTGCAGGACGAAAAGGTCTCAAAAAATGTGAAAAGGTATCTTAAAAAGCGGCTGCATTCGGCTGTCTGGTTAATCAAGACCGTAGCGCAGAGGCAATCCACCCTTCTTAAGCTAGCCCGCTTTCTTGTAGAGGCGCAAAGAGACTTTCTGGATAAAGGAGAAAGGTATCTCCTGCCCCTGAGCGTTGAGAGAATAGCCGGGTCAATAAAAAGAAACAAGTCCACCGTAAGCAGGTTAATCGCCAACAAATACATCCAAACGCCCTTCGGAATTTTCGCTCTCCGGGAATTCTTGAGTCAGGGGATAAAGTCGAAGGAAGGCAAAGTTATTTCCACTAAAAATATAAAGGCGCAAATTGAAGACTTAATTAGTGCGGAAAATCCGCAACATCCTCTAACCGACGAGAAGATTGCGCAAATTCTAAAAGAAAGGAATATCCCTCTTGCCCGGCGGACTTGCGCTAAATACCGGGAACAGTTAAAAATTCTTCCCGCCGGTCTTCGCAAAAGGTCCTTTAAGAGGCCATAGCCATCGCCAAGGCAGAGCACAAAGGAATACTCAGATTGTCATTCACGGGTGAAGGCGCAAGTTCAACCAGAGCGGCCACAAGAGCCCCCCAAAAAGCGACTCTTAAGTCCAATCCTAAATAAGTATATTTTAAAATTAAAGCAATAAAAAGGCAGCTGCCAAAGTTGGCTATACTGCCCTCGAGCGTCTTCCTGCCGATTCTAATTTTGCCCCATTTTACTCCCACCAGGGCCGAGAGGGCATCCCCAAATATCAGAAAGAGAAGTGCGGTTACGGCAATGGATTTTTCGAAAAAAGTAACCGTCAACAACGAACCGAAAAGAAAATAAGTAGTACCTAAAACCCTCGCTTTCCTCTCTTCTCGCTTGAGGATAGCTTTTAAAGTATTAAAAATCCGGCGATTAAATTGAGGGAAGGAAAATCTGGATATTTCCAGGATTAAAAACAGCAGGGTTGCCAAAGAAAGCCAAAATATAGCAGTGCGCTTATCAGTAAAGAAATAAATCA
>JAHIIS010000104.1 GCA_018899075.1 Candidatus Omnitrophota bacterium
ATTTTGCCGGAAGCCAACGGGTTTATGGTGGTCAACCGGGAATACAGCGGGATGACCCCTTGCGGAATGACTTTTTCTACTTTAGCCGGCTCTGTGGGCGGGGGCGCCCAGACCCCCGGATTTATGGGCGTAGGGCGATTGTATTTAATCAGTAAGAAATTCATTTCTGCCGACGGCGGCCTGAAGAGGATTGTCTGGATGCCCAAAGAATTAAAAGAGACGCTGGGAGATAAATTAAAAAAGAGGTGTGAGGAAGAAGGCGAGCCCGGCCTGATAAACAAGATAGCCGATGAGTCCGTAGCTACCAGTTCGGAGGAACTTTTGGCGCATTTAGAGAAGGTCGGGCATCCGGCGCTTTCGATGCCACCATTGATGTAAGAAGGAGAAAAGATGGCGTTATCGGGTTTAGACATCTATAAATTATTGCCCAGGACTAATTGCAAAGAATGCGGTTTTCCTACCTGCCTTGCCTTTGCGATGCAGATTGCGGCGAAAAAGGTGGAGCTGAGCAAGTGCCCCCATGTCTCTGAAGAAGGCAAGCAGGCCCTGGAGAGCGCATCCCGTCCGCCGATAAGACTGGTAAGCATTGGCGCAGGTGAGGGGAAGTTAGACATCGGGAATGAGACAGTAATGTTCCGTCACGAGGAGACCTTTTATCACCCCGCAGGCATAGGTTTTTTAATTGAAGATACATTAGGAGCTTCTGAGCTGGAAGCAAAAATAGCCAAAATAAATAAATTGCATTTTGAGCGCGTAGGCCAGCAAATCGGGGTGAATTTAATTGCGCTAAAGTGCGTAAGTAAAAGCCCGGAGACTTTTGCGGAAGCAGCAAAAAAGGTTCTTGCGCATTCGCAGTTAAATTTAATGTTAATGAGCGAGGACCCCGAAGTGATAAAGGCGGCAGCCTCCCCGGCAAAAGAAAGACGCCCTTTGATCTACGCCGCCACAAAGGATAATCTTGAGCCTATGGCTAAATTGGCCAAAGAATATTCTCTGCCTCTTGCGGTTCGTGGCGATAGTTTGGATGAGCTTTCGGAATTGGCGCAGAAACTTACCGCGCAAGGCGTGGAGGATTTGATTCTTGATTCAGGCACTAAGAATATCTCGCAAAAAGTAAACGAATTGACTCAAATCCGGCGTTTAGCGCTGAAGAAGACCTACAGGCCTTTGGGCTATCCCACAATAGCCATAACTTCTTCCGATGAGCCCTATCAGGAAGTAACGGAGGCCGCCGCTTACATCGCCAAATACGCCGGCATCGTGATTATGAAGGGAGTTGAGCCCTGGCAGGTGTTGCCGTTGCTTACGGTGAGGCAGAATATATATACCGACCCGCAAAAGCCGCTTCAGGTTGAGCCCAGGGTTTACGAAATCGGCCAGGTCAATGATAAATCTCCGGTATTGGTTACGACCAATTTTTCTTTAACCTACTATACAGTAGAATCAGAGGTTGAGGGAAGCAGGATCCCCGCTTATATTATTTCTTCTTATTCAGAAGGTTTGAGTGTCTTGACTGCCTGGGCGGCGGAGAAATTTACCGCCGAGACTATCACCAAAAGTTTGAATGAGTGCGGCATTAAAGAGAAAGTCTCTCATCAGGAAATAATTATCCCGGGCTATGTAGCGGTATTGAGCGGAAAATTAGAGGAGGACTCAGGCTGGAAGGTTAAAGTTGGCCCCAAGGAGGCCTCCGGCATTCCCTCATTCCTTAAGTCGCTAAAAACATGACAGAGAAAGATACGTATACGGTTACTTTTTTTCAGCCTCATCCGGTTAAGATAGAGGTGCATAAAGGAAGAGACTTGTTATCCGCAGCGGTCGCGGCCGGGGTCTATATCAATTCCAGCTGCGGCGGGGACGGCGTGTGCGGGCGCTGTAAGGTGATTATTAAAAAGGGCGAGATACGAACTGAACCTTCGGGGCGGATATCGATGCAGGAGAGAGAAAAAGGGTATGTCCTCGCCTGTCAGACAACAGTGCACAGCGACGTCAAGGTAGAAGTGCCTGCGGAATCCAGATTGGATTTAGATAAGATTTCCGAACAGGATGCCAAGCTATTGCGTTTAAAGGGAATGTACAGCCAGGCGGTAGATGTAGATAAGGGAAAAGGCGTAATCGAGGAGGATTTGTTTACCCACAGCCCCCTGGCCACCAAACTTTACCTTAAACTCACCCCCCCGAGTTTAACGGATACGGTCAGCGACCTGGAAAGACTGTATAGAGAAATCAGAAAGACAAGAGACATACCGATAATGCAGACGGGCTTAACAAACATTAAACGCCTGGGGAGGCTGCTTAGGGAAAGCGACTGGGAAGTAACGGTTCTTCTGGGAAAGAGAAACGGTACAGTGGAGATTGTTTCCGTTGAACCCGGCGATACATCCGAGAAGAACTACGGTATTGCCCTGGATATCGGCACCACCACTGTCTCCGGACAATTAGTAAATTTGAACACCAAAGAGGTATTGGGCACCAAGGCCACCCACAATAAACAGGTCTCATTCGGCAGCGATGTCATCACCCGCATCGTCTATGCTACGGAGAGCGGAGGCCTGGAGAAGCTGCATCACGCAATCATCGATAACATAAACGCAATAATTCAGGAATTGGTAAAGGAGCACAATATAGATTTGAGCGATATAAACGGAGTAATGTGCGCCGGTAACACCACGATGGCGCACTTGGTCCTGCGGGTGGACCCGAAGTTTATCAGAAGAGAGCCGTATGTCTCTACAGCCAATTTCGTTCCGGTTATCAGGGCGCAGGAAGCCGGGATTAAGGTCAACCCCAGGGGCTTGTTGTCCTGTGTCCCCGGCGTAAGCACTTATGTAGGAGGAGATATTACCGCCGGGGTCCTGGCTTGCGGGCTCAATCGGGCGGATAAATTGACGATGCTCATCGATGTCGGCACCAACGGAGAAATAGTTCTGGGAAATCGTGAATGGATGGTCTCCTGCGCCGCTTCCGCCGGCCCTGCCTTTGAAGGCAGCGGAGTAAAATGCGGGATGAGGGCAACTGCCGGGGCTATCCAGCGCGTTGAGATATCTAAACCCGGTAAAGTTAAGGTTACCACCATTGGTAAAGCCAAGCCCAGGGGAATATGCGGCTCGGGTTATATTGATTGTTTAGCCGAGTTATTCAGTAAAGGGATTATCGGCCGCAACGGTAAATTCGTTAAAGGCAAAGAATTTGTTTTGGTTCCTGAAAAGCGCGCCGATGTAGATTACGATATAGTTATCACCGAAGCGGATATCGAAAACCTCAAGCGCTCTAAAGGGGCAATCTATGCTGCTGCTGCAATCCTTTTGAAAAAATTGAACCTGGAATTTAAAGATATCGAACAGTTTTATATCGCCGGAGGATTCGGCACGTATCTGGATATAGACAAGGCCGTAACAATCGGTTTACTTCCCGATCTGGAAAGAAAGAAGTTTTCTTTTATCGGCAACAGCTCCCTGGTCGGCTCGCGCGAGATTCTCCTTTCTTACGAGGCGAAGGTAGAGGCGGAAAAGATTGCCAGGAAAATGACCTATATTGAGTTAAGCGTGGAGCCGGCATATATGGACGAATATGTCTCGGCATTATTTTTCCCCCATACGGATTTAAATAGATTTCCCAGTATAAGGTAAAATGAGTTATACAATAGCGATTTGCGGTAAGGGCGGCACGGG
>JAHIIS010000105.1 GCA_018899075.1 Candidatus Omnitrophota bacterium
TAAGCATTCTCTTGCCGGCCTTAAGGCCGCGAGTTCAGCTTTATCGCTCGGATTTACCCTTATTTGAAAAAAGAGGAGTGGAAGACGAAATCGCTAAAATCTATGACCGCAAGGTGCTGTTAAAATCCGGCGGCTATATGATGATAGAGCCAACCGAGAGCCTGGTAACCATAGATGTAAATAGCGGTAAATTTACCAGGAAGAGAGACCCTGAAGAAACCGCCTATTTAATTAATTTAGAGGCCGCCAGAGAGATAGCCAGGCAGCTCAGGCTTCGGGACGTCGGTGGAATTATTATAATTGATTTTATCGATATGAAGAGGGCAGGGCATAAAAGGCAAGTTTTTGATGTCTTAAATGAGGCGCTCAGGCGCGACTATGCGAAGACAGATATATCCACTGTATCGGAGTTGGGCCTGATTGAGATGACCAGGCAGAGAGTAAGAAAGAGTCTTGAGAAAGTAGTTTATCGCTCTTGCCCCTATTGTCAGGGTAAGGGATTGGTAAAATCTCCTGCTACCGTGGCTATTTCCGCTTTAAGAGAGATAAAAAAGATGCTCAAGAATTTAAACAACCTGCCCGCCTCGCATCGACATGGGCAGGCGGGAAAGACAGTCCTTGTTTTTGCCCACCCGGAGGTCGCAAGTCAGCTTGTAAATGAGAACAGGCAGTCTCTTTATACTCTGGAGAGCAGGTATAAAGCAAAAATTTTAGTTAGACGGGACTCGAGCCTGCATATGGAGGAATTCAAGATTGAGCCTGTGTAGTGCTTGACAGGGTTTTCGGATTGTGCTAGGATATGGCAACAAAAAAAAGGAAAATGGTATGTATGCTATAGTAGAAGTTGGAAACAGGCAGTATAAGGTTGCCGAGAATGATGAAATTCTAATAGAAAAAGCAGTTTCGCCGCGCACGCATAAATTGTCTTTGGATAAAGTCCTGTTAATAGCAAAAGATAAAAATGTTAAGATTGGCAAGCCTTATCTTAAAGACGCCAGGGTCAATTGCGAAGTTAAGGCCCACCTGAAAGGCAAAAAGAAAATTGCCTTTAAGTTCCGCCGAAGAAAGAGTTCGCAAACTAAAAGAGGGCATCGCCAGAAATTAGTTTTAGTGAGAGTAAAAGAAATAGCGGTAAAGTAAGGAGAGAAAGAAGATGGCGCATAAGAAAGGAATGGGAAGTTCGCGTAACGGCCGCGATAGTCATTCGCAGCGATTGGGGATTAAACGCTTTGGCGGGCAGCTTGTTAACGCCGGCAGTATTCTCATCAGGCAAAAAGGCACAAAGTTCTTTCCCGGAATGAATGTGGGTATGGGAAAAGACTATACGCTCTTTGCCAAAATTCAAGGGAAGGTTACGTTTAATAAACCTCGCATGGTTAGTGTTTTTCCTGCTAATCAATGATCGATAGTGTCAGGATATACGTAAAGGCAGGAGACGGAGGCAGCGGCTGTAACAGTTTTAAGGGGAAAAAATTTACCAGGTCCTACCACCCTGACGGCGGAAATGGCGGCAGGGGCGCCGATGTAAATATCAGGGTCGATAGAAATAAACAGAGTCTTGAGCATGTTCAGGTTAAACAGCATTTCCGGGCCGAAAACGGAAAAGATGGCTCAGGGAATAAAAAGAAAGGGGCGAATGGACGCCCCTGTATTATTAAAGTGCCCCCCGGAACAATTATTCGCGACGCAAAAACAAATCTTCTTCTCCGGGACATGGCAGAGCCCGACGGCGAATTAGTGGCAGCCAGGGCAGGAGAGGGCGGCAAAGGTAGTGCAAAAGCAAAGCCGGCAACATCCGGTTTGCCGGGGGAAGAGAGGCGCCTTTCGTTAGAACTGAAGCTTGTTGCCGACATAGGACTAATTGGATATCCTAATACCGGCAAATCTACTTTTCTTGCCAGAATATCCTCTGCCCGGCCAAAGACTGCCAGCTACCCCTTTACCACATCTTCTCCCTCCCTGGGGGCTTTGGAACTTTCAGATTTTGATGAAGTGCCCGCTCTGATTATGGTAGAAATTCCCGGCCTGATCAAGGGGTCGAACCAGGGTAAAGGCCTGGGCGCGCAATTTTTGCGTCACGCCGAAAGAACCAGGGTCTTGATCCATTTAATCGATATGGCTGCCGAAGAAGGGAGAGACCCCTTTGAAGACTACCGGAATTTAAATCAGGAACTTAAATCTTATAACCAGAGACTGTTCGATAAACCACAAATCCTGGTCGCTAATAAGATGGATTTGCCGAAAGCAGAAATCAATTTAAGGAACTTTTCTTCCAAAGTCGACAAGAAGATTTGGCCTATTTCTGCAAAAGAATGCGCAGGGATTAAAGAGTTGCTCGATTGTATAAAAAATTACTTCAGGCAAGGGTTGTCCCATGAAAAGAAGCTTACCGGTTAAACCCAAAAGAATCGTAGTTAAGGTAGGCAGCGCCATCCTTACATCCAGGAACTACCGGCTAAACAAGGTCTGGATTAAAAAGCTCGTTGCGCAAATCGCCGCTCTAATTGATAAAAATACAGAGGTGATTTTAGTTACTTCCGGCGCCATTGCGGCAGGGATGGGAATGCTGCGCTTGGATTCAAGGCCGAAGCTCCTGCCCCAGCAACA
>JAHIIS010000106.1 GCA_018899075.1 Candidatus Omnitrophota bacterium
ACGATGGATATAATTATTAGAATTTTTCTATTCTGCTTAGGGGCGGCGGTGGGAAGCTTTTTAAATGTCTGCATATATCGCCTGCCGCGCAAAAAGTCGATTATCCGGCCCGGGTCTTATTGTCCCCATTGCAAGAAGAAAATAGCATGGTATGATAATATCCCTTTCTTAAGCTATATTTTTCTTAAGAGGCGGTGCCGCCGCTGCGGGGGGAGGATAACTTTGCGCTACTTTTTGGTGGAATTAATTACGGCCGGCCTTTTCCTGCTTTTATTCTATTATTTCGGTCTATCTCTGTTTTTTTGGATTTATGCTGCGCTTTGCTCCGGTTTAATTGTGGCCAGTTTTATCGACATAGATATTAGAGAGATTCCCGATGAAATAAGTTTAGGGGGTATAGCGATAGGATTAATTTTAAGTATTATTTTTCCTCAATTACAAGAGACGAGCTTGCGCCACTCGGCTTTATTCCGTTCCTTTTTAGGAATATTGGCAGGAGGAGGCAGTATTTATATTACAGGCCTTATCGGCAACGCCATTTTTAGGAAAGAGAGTATGGGCGGAGGAGATGTAAAGCTTATGGCGATGCTGGGGGCATTTATCGGCTGGAAATTGGCGCTTTTGACATTTTTTGTCGCCCCTTTCTTCGGGGCAGCAGTAGGTATAGTGCTCAAGATTAGAAAGGGCGAGAGCCTCATCCCCTACGGGCCGTTTTTATCTTTAGCCGCCTTGATTTCCATTATTCGGGGAGAGGAGATAATTGCAAGGATATTACTTTAGAATAGGTAAGTTTGCTTGGTGTTTTTGGTGAGCGAGCGAACAAAAATACCGAGCAAACTACAGACAAAAAGGAGAATAAAATGTTGAGATTTTTGACCGCTGGCGAGTCGCACGGTAAGTGCCTGGTAGGGATCCTCGAAGGATTGCCTGCGGGCCTGAAGATAGACAAAAGGGAGATTGACGGGGAATTGGCCCGCCGGCAAAAAGGATACGGCCGCAGCCCGAGAATGAAAATGGAAAAAGACAGGGTTGAGGTCCTCGCGGGTTCGAGAAAAGGCAAGACCATCGGCGCGCCTTTAGCCCTGCTGATTAAAAATAAGGACTTTAAAATCGATGCCTTGCCGCACGTCTATTCTCCCCGGCCGGGCCATGCGGATTTGGCCGGCGCTTTAAAATACAATACCGCAGATATAAGGGACGTCCTGGAAAGGGCCAGCGCCCGGGAGACAGCGATGCGCGTAGCCATAGGCGCAGTATGCAAAACCCTGTTGCAGGAATTTAAGATTGAAATTATCAGCCATGTTACCAGAATCGGCGCAGTTTATGCCCGGACGCAAGAACTATCTTTTAATCAGTTGCGCCAAAAGGCGGCTAAATCCTGCACAAGCTGTGCCGATAAGGTTGCCGGGGCCGGGATGGTCGCCGAGATTGATAGGGCCAAAGAGCAAGGGGACTCTTTAGGAGGGGTCTTTGAACTCATCGCGATTAATCTGCCTGCAGGCTTAGGCAGCTTCGCCCACTGGGAAAGGCGTTTAGACGCCAGGCTTTCCGCTTCGCTTATGTCCATCCCTGGCGTTAAAGCAGTGGAGATAGGCGCGGGTTTTTCCGGCGCCTCCCGCAGAGGTTCGCAGGCCCACGATGCAATATTTTACTCACCCGCCAAGGGCTTTTTTAGAAAGACCAATTTCGCCGGAGGTTTAGAAGGCGGGATGACTAACGGGGAACCTCTGCTCTTGCGCTGCGCAATGAAGCCCATTGCCACTTTAAAGAACCCCTTAGCCAGCGTGAATATTAAAGGCAAGCGTCCGACCGAAGCAGCGGTGGAGCGGGCTGATGTTTGTGCGCTGCCGGCCTGCGGGGTAGTTGGCGAGGCTTGCGTGTCTTTCTGTCTGGCCGAAGCTTTGTTGGAGAAGTTTGGCGGAGACTCTCTTACGGAGACAAAAAGGAATTATCGGGGATACCTCAAGCAGATTAGAAAGTTTTAAGTCATAAGTCATAAGTCATAAGTTTTACTTACTACTTATAACTTTTTTAAAATGAACATTGTAATAGTAGGATTTATGGGGACAGGAAAGACCGCAGTCGCAAGGCACCTTGCAAAAATGCTGGGGATGAAATATATTTCTTCGGATGAGATTATCGAAGACAGGGAGCGGCGCTCGATAAACGAAATTTTTAAAAGGAGCGGCGAAGCCTATTTTCGCCGGGCGGAAAAGGAAGTGGTCAAAAAAGTGGCGCAACTGGACAGATTCATCATCGATGCCGGCGGCGGAGTAGTTTTGGATGAAGAAAATGTTCAGAACTTAAAGAGAAACGGTAAGATTGTCTGCCTGAGCGCCGCGCCTGAGGTAATTTTAGAAAGGACAAAGAGGTATCGCCACAGGCCCCTGTTAAATACGGAAAATCCGAAAGCAAAAATTGAGGAATTATTAAAATTTAGAGCGCCGTTCTATGCCCGGGCTGATTTCTCGATTGATACGACAAACTTAAGCGTTGAACAGGCTGCGCAGGAGATAAAAAAGAAATTAGATGGAAATTCTAAGCGCGAAGAATAAAATCAGGGCGTTACACCTTACAGGCGAGGGCTATCCGACAAATCTAAAATATATTTATGACCCGCCGCCGGATCTTTATATAAAAGGAAATATTATCCCGCAGGACAATATCGCTATAGCCATTGTCGGTTCCCGCCGGGCAAGTTATTATGGCCTGAAGAACGCTCAAGAGTTGGCCTTTGAGCTGGCGGCAGGCGGTATCACTATAATCAGCGGTTTAGCCCGGGGCGTGGATAGCGCAGCGCACCGCGGGGCATTAAAAGCAAAGGGCAGGACCATTGCCGTTCTGGGCAGCGGCTTAAATATGATTTATCCTGTGGAAAATAAAGGACTGGCGGAAGAGATTTCCCGAAACGGCGCAGTTATTTCAGAGTTTCCCCAGGACACACCGCCCCATCGCCAGAATTTCCCCCGCAGAAACCGCATAATCAGCGGCCTGTCTTTAGGGGTATTGGTAGTGGAAGCAGCGAAAAGAAGCGGCGCATTGATTACCGTAGGCTTCGCCCTGGAGCAGGGGCGGGAGGTATTTGCCCTTCCCGGAAAGATCGATTCTTTCACCTCGCAGGGGACGCACGATTTGATTAAACAGGGCGCAAAACTGGTAGAATCGGCCGAAGACATAATTGAGGAATTAGAGCCGCTAAAGTCTTGCCGGATTAATCAAACCAAAAGCGAAAGCAGGACAAAGATTGAACCAAATCTACCGGAAGAGGAAAAACAAATTTATTCTTATCTGTCTTCCGAGCCTTTGCACATCGACGAGCTTGCGCAGAAAGTCAATCTTTCTTACGGCAGGTTATTGACCTGCCTTTTGAAGCTGGAATACAAGAAACTGGTAAAAGAGTTGCCGGGAAAGGCGTTTGTGAGAGATGGCTAAATCGTTAGTGATAGTGGAGTCGCCGGCAAAGGCGAAGACGATAAATAAGTTTCTGGGCGCTGATTTTGTCGTGGAGGCCTCAGGCGGCCATATAATGGATTTGCCGAGGAAGAAAATGGGCGTGGATGTGGACAATGATTTCCGTCCGGAATATGTAATTATTCCCACGCGCAAAAAGGCAGTCAGCCAGATTAAGAAAGACGCAAGGACCGCGCAAAGCGTCTATCTTGCCGCCGACCCGGATAGGGAAGGCGAGGCCATCTGCTGGCACCTCAAGCAGTGCCTGGATACAGATGCGCAAGTCTACAGGGTGAATTTTTACGAGATAACGGAGCGCGCAGTGAAGGAGGCCATTGCCCATCCCGGCTCTATCGATATGGATAAGGTGAAGGCCCAGCAGGCCCGCAGGGTTTTAGATAGACTGGTGGGGTACAATTTAAGTCCACTGCTCTGGAAAAAGATAAGCCGGGGGCTCTCTGCCGGGAGAGTGCAGTCAGTGGCGCTCAGGATTATCGTGGAAAGGGAGAGGGGGATAGAGCGTTTCACTCCCCGGGAATACTGGGAAGTGGAGGCAGAGCTTAAAAAGAAACAGGCAAAAGAAACTTTTATTGCTAAACTGGATAAAATCGCGGAAAAAAAGCCGCAGATAGAAAACAAAGAACAGGCCGATAAGATATTAGAGAAACTGCGTAAAGAGAGGTTCAGAGTTTAAGATATCCAGCAAAGGGATAAAAAAAGAAACCCGCAGGCGCCTTATATAACCAGCAAGCTTCAGCAGGAGGCCTTTAATCAGCTGCATTTTTCTGCAAATAGGACTATGCGTATTGCCCAGCAGCTTTACGAAGGCCTTGAAATCGGCAGCGCGGGAAGCGCGGGCTTAATTACTTATATGCGCACAGATTCGGTAAGAGTCTCCGGCGAGGCACAACAGGCCTGCCGGGATTATATCGGGCAAAAGTATGGGGTGGAATATTTACCGGCAAAGCCGCCTCAGTATAAATCCAGAAAGAGGGCTCAAGGCGCCCACGAGGCCATTCGCCCGGCTTTGCCTTTAAGAGAACCGCAGGCGATTGAAGAATACTTAAGCCCCGAGCAGTATAAATTATATACCTTAATCTGGAATAAATTTCTGGCCAGCCAATTGCGCCCGGCAGTTTACGGAGTTACCACGATACTTATAAGCGCGGCCGAGTTTTTATTCAAAGCGACCGGCTCAACTTTAAAGTTTGCCGGATTTATGAAAGTCTTTGCGACCGGCGAGGAGCAAAAGAAGCAAATCTTGCCGCCGCTTAAGAAAGGCGAAGAACTCGATTTAGTAAAATTGGATTCCGGTCAGCACTTCACCCAGCCTCCGGCGAGATTCTCCGATGCGTCGCTGGTAAAGGTCCTTGAGGAAAAAGGCATCGGCCGCCCGAGCACCTACGCCCCCATTATTCAGACCATAATTTTTCGCGATTATGTGCGCAGAAAAAAGAGTTACTTTTTCCCCACCGAATTAGGTTTTACCGTGAGCGATATGCTGACTAAATATTTTCCCAGGATTCTGGATGTCAAATTCACCGCTGCTCTTGAGGAGGAATTAGATGAAATCGAGGAAGGAAAGCTTGAGTGGGTTAAGGCAGTAAAATTATTCTATGAGCCTTTTACGCGCAAGCTCGTTATTGCCCAGAGGAAGGTCAAGAAAGAGGTTATCCCTACTAAAGAGACTTGTGAGCTTTGCGGCCGGCCGATGGTGATAAAATGGGGAAGACACGGCCGGTTCCTGAGCTGTTCCGGGTTTCCCGAATGTAAAAATGCGCGCAGTATAACTACCGGGGTGAGGTGTCCGCAAGAGGGCTGTGAGGGCTGGCTGGTTGAACGGCGCACAAGAAGAGGAAAAATGTTCTACGGCTGTTCAAAATATCCTGAATGTAAATACGCGGCTAATGAATTGCCGCAGGCCGATAGCGATGGACAGGCACATTAACAAGTTTTTAACCTACTTAGAGATAGAGAAGAACGCATCAGCTTATACTTTACTCAACTATCATATAGACTTGAAGCAGTTGCGCCACTTTCTGTCGGGTAAGGATGCCCGGCAGGTAGAGCGCCTGGATATCCGCAAATACCTGGCCTTCCTTAAAGGGAGAAATCTACAAAAGCGGACTCTGGCCAGAAAACTGTCTACCTTTCGCTCTTTTTTCAAATTCTTATTGCGCGAGG
>JAHIIS010000107.1 GCA_018899075.1 Candidatus Omnitrophota bacterium
CCGGGATAAGGCCGGGCAAGCCCACTGCTCAATATTTCGATTTTATCTTAACGCGGATTACTCTTCCGGGGGCAATCTTTCTGGCAATAATTGCCGTATTTCCGCAATTAATCGGCGCCTGGCTTAAGGTCCCGTATCTGGTAGCCTCCTTTTTCGGCGGAACAGGGCTTCTAATTATGGTAGGCGTGATGCTGGATACGATGAGACAGGTGGAATCGCATCTTTTGATGAGACACTACGAGGGATTTATGAAAAAAGGGAGACTGAAAGGGCGACGTTAATTATGCGCTTGATACTTTTAGGGCCGCCCGGGGCAGGCAAAGGCACGCAGGCGAAACTTCTTTCGCAGCAATTCAATATTCCGCATATCTCGACGGGAGATATTTTGCGCGATGAGGTTCGCGAAAATTCACAACTCGGGCGCAGAGTCGCCGAATTTGTGAAAATCGGAGAGTTGGTTCCGGACGATATCGCTGTAGAAGTCGTTATGCACAGACTTGCTAAATCCGATGCCGCAGGCGGCTTTATCCTCGATGGCTTTCCACGCACGTTCAAGCAGGCCGAAGAGCTAAATAAGGCTTTAAGGCAGTTAAATATCTCTATTGATTTGATTATCTATTTTGAAACCAGCCTTGAGGTTAGCATAAGACGGCTTTCGGGAAGGCGTGTCTGCAAAGGCTGCGGAGCGAACTTTCACCTCACCAATATGCCGCCCAAGAGGGAAGGGATTTGCGATTTTTGCGGGGGAGAACTTTTTCTAAGAGATGACGATAAAGAAGAAACTGTAAAGAAAAGACTGGCGATCTATCAAAAGCAAACTGCCGGTTTAATCGATTATTATAAAAAGAGCGGAGTCTTAAGGAAGGTATCCGGAGATTCAGAGGCAAACCGGCTTAATGCCCGACTTTTAAAGATGTTTGCCCGGCAGAACCCGGCAGTTTTACCGAAATGATAAAGATTAAGACCGAAAAAGAAATTGAGTTGATCAGGCGCGCCTGCGGTATAGTTAGTGAAATTATGAGCCAGCTCAAAGTTTATATACGAGCGGGTATTTCTACGGAGGAGTTAGATACGGAGGCCGGGAAACTATTGGGAAAATTCGGAGCGGTTTCCGCCTTTAAAGGGTACCAGGGCTATCCCGCTAATATTTGCACCTCGGTGAACGAAGAGGTTGTCCACGGTATTCCCGGTAAACGCCGGCTAAAAGTCGGCGATATAATAAGCATAGATGTGGGGGTAAAATTAAACGGTTATTTTGGAGACGCTGCCTGCACTTTGCCTGTGGGGCTTATCTCCCCGCAAGCCCGTAAACTGTTAGCCGTTGCCCGAAGCGCTTTAACCGCAGGTATAGCGCAAGCGCGCGAGGGAAACCATCTTCTGGATATCTCCAGCGCCATCCAATCCCATATTGAGTCTTTTGGCCATTCGGCAGTGCGTAAGTTTGTGGGGCATGGGATAGGCTCGCAGATGCATGAGGAACCAGAGATACCCAACATCGGAAGAGCCGGCCTTGGGCCTGCCCTGAGGGCAGGGATGGTATTAGCAATCGAACCTATGGTTAATGAAGGTAATTTCGAGGTGGAGATTTTGGAAGATAAGTGGACAGCGGTGACCAAAGACAGAAAGCTTTCTGCGCATTTCGAACATACTATTTGCGTAACTAAAGGCGAACCGGAAGTTTTAACCGCCTGGGAGTAAGACAATGGCTAAAGAAGAACCGTTAGAGGTTGTGGGCACAGTTACCGAGTCTTTGCCTAACGCCACCTTTCGCGTAGAATTGGAGAACGGCCATAAAATTCTTGCCCATATATCCGGAAAAATGAGAATGCATTTTATTAGAATTTTACCGGGAGATAAGGTAACGGTAGAGATGTCGCCCTATGATTTAAGCAAAGGGCGGATAACTTACCGGAATAAATAACCAGTCCTATGAAAGTGAAAGCCTCCATAAAAAGGATTTGCGAAAAATGCAGGATTGTAAAGAGAAAGGGCGTGCTGCGGGTAATTTGCGCAAATCCCAAACATAAGCAAAGACAAGGGTAATAATAAAGTGAGGTTGAAATGCCGAGGATTATAGGAGTAGATATACCGAAGGGAAAAAGGATTGAGATAGCCCTTACTTATATCTATGGTATTGGCCGGTCTTTCTCAAATAAAATACTGGGCATTGCCGGGGTCAATCCTGATACGCGCGCCAAGGACTTAACCGAAGAGGAAATCACCCGCTTGACCGGCGTCATTCAGAGAGAGGCCAAAGCAGAAGGCGATTTGAGAAGAGAAGTTTCCCAGAATATAAAGCGCCTCATTGAGATCGGCAGCTGGCGGGGAATCAGGCATAAAAAAGGACTCCCCGTGCGTGGGCAAAGAACCAGAACCAATGCCAGGACGCGAAAAGGGCCTCGCAGGACAATGGGTGCGGTAAAGGCGAGAGCAAAATCACTCCCGGTTAAAGAGCAAGCTAAGCCGTAACGACATTACTTGAAAATGAAAAGAGGAAAAAATGGCTAAACCCCAGAAAGCAAAAATTAAGAAAAAAGTATTTCAGGATATCGCCAGTTGTATCGCCCATATTCAAGCGACTTTTAACAATACAATAATTACCATTACGGATAGGAAAGGCAATGCCATTACCTGGGCAAGCAGCGGTTTAGTTGGTTTTAGCGGTTCCAAAAAGTCAACTCCTTTTGCTGCGCAAAGAGCCGCTGAGCGCGTCGCCCGCAAGGCAAAAGAACTGGGCGTAAAGCAAGTAGAGGTGTATGTCAAAGGTCCGGGTTCAGGTAGAGAATCGGCCATTCGCGCAATACAGGCTGCAGGCCTTTCTGTTATTGCAATAAGGGACGTTACTCCTATTCCGCATAATGGATGCAGGCCCCCGAAACGCAGGAGAGTATAATGGCGAGATATAGAGGTCCGCTTTGCCGGCTGTGCAGAAGAGAAGGCACAAAATTATTCCTCAAAGGCGAAAGATGCACAAGCGGTAAATGCGCACTGACCAGGAGGTCTTATCCTCCCGGTCAACACGGTAAGCGCCGGCGCGTCAAAATCTCGGACTATGCCATACAGCTTCGAGAAAAGCAAAAAGTGCGCAGAATTTACGGTATCAGCGAGCATCAATTTAGATTGTATTTTAAAAAAGCCGAAAAAGCCAGAATGGTTACAGGAACAGTTCTATTGCAATTATTGGAAAGAAGATTGGACAATGTGGTTTTCAGTTTAGGTTTTGCTGTTTCCCGCAGTCAGGCCAGGCAAACAGTTAAACATAGA
>JAHIIS010000108.1 GCA_018899075.1 Candidatus Omnitrophota bacterium
CCTCCTTCGGGCTGCCGCTTTCGCACGCGCTGCCCTTATGTTATGGATATCTGCGCCCGCCGGGAGCCGCTTTTAAAAGAAATCAGCCCTACCCATACCGTTGCCTGCCACCTCAAAAAATAAATTGACGAAATGGAGATGGATGGTATAATTAAAGCAAAATGAATCTACTTTTTGGAGTGCATAATCATCAGCCGGTAGGGAATTTTGAGGACGTCTTTAAAAAGGCCAATCAGGAATGCTACCGTCCGTTTGTGAATATCCTCTACGACTACCCGCGGATTAAAGCTACCTTCCATTTTAGCGGTTCCCTCATAGACTGGCTGTTGAAGAACGACCCCGGGCTTTTAGAAAAGGTCAAAGAGATGCTCAAGCGCGGCCAGGTGGAAATCTTAACCGGCGGTTATTATGAGCCGGTCTTACCTGTTATCCCGGAAAGGGACAGAATCGGCCAGATTGATATGCTCAGCAGCTTCATCAGAGATTATTTTGAGTATGAGCCAAAGGGGATATGGATAGGGGAGAGGGTCTGGGAGCCGCATCTGGTAAAGACTTTAGCCCGCTGCGGCATAAAATATACCCTTTTAGACGAGGCCCATTTCCGTTCCGGAGGGATGGCCGGGGAAAAAATGACGGGGTATTATATTACCGAGGAGGAAGGCGCAACGTTAGCGGTATTTCCCATCAGCGAGAGATTAAGATATACTGTGCCCTTTTCCCTGCCCTCCGAACCTATTGCCTATTTGAAGAAATTGGCGGATGAAAAAGGAGACAGCTCCTGCACCATAGTGGATGACGGAGAAAAGTTCGGCCTCTGGCCGGGCACTCACAAATGGGTTTATCAGGAGAGGTGGCTGGAGAAGTTCTTCCAGCTCCTTATAAAAAATCAGGACTGGCTGAAGACGCAGACTATCTATGAACATATGCAGACGCATAAACCTCAAGGGCTGTTTTATCTTCCCTGCGCCAGTTACGAGAAAATGGACGCATGGTCCGGCGGCTTTTTCAGGAACTTCTTTTCCAAATATCCCGAGGCAAACAACCTGCATAAGCGGATGCTCTATGTAAGCGATATGTTGGGGACTCCGCCCGCAATGACGGAAAAAGAGGAGAATAAAGAGGCCAGAAAACACCTCTATATGGGACAGTGTAACTGCCCCTACTGGCACGGCGTATTTGGCGGGATATATTTAGGGCATCTAAGGCACGTAGCCTATAAAAATCTTATTACCGCCCAGGCCCTTATGGAGAAGAAACGCAAGCCTCCCTGGATAGAGACAGAGGCCTTTGATTTCGATAAGGACGGGCGGGATGAGCTGATTGCGCGAAATCCCCTTTTAAGTGTATTTATTGCCCCCGAACAGGGCGGGGCAATCCTTGAGCTCGATTATATGCCCGGCGGGGTTAACCTGACGGATGGGATGAGCAGGAGGCCGGAGGCGTATCACGAGAAGATTAAAAGCGGGCTCAAAAAATCATTCAGCCTGAGAAGAAAAAAGATTATAAGTATCCATGATTTGCTAAAGAGCAAAGAAAAAGGGTTGAAGAACTTCCTGATTTATGATTCCTACAGGCGCCTCTCACTGCTGGACCACTTTTTTTATCAGATCCTCACCCTTGAAGATTTCAAAAATTGCCGTTATGAGGAGCTCGGCGATTTTATCAATGCCCCGTATTCAGTGGAGCAGGAAAAGGGCGGACAGGCCCTGTCAATAATCTTGCGAAGGGAAGGAAAGATAAATTATCACGGCGAGGAAATTCCCCTGGTTCTGTCCAAGGAGTTGTCTTTAAATGCCCGGGACGCCCAAGTCCTTATTAAATATAACCTGGAGAATTTAAGCGGCCGGCCGATAGGGATAGTCTTTGGCGTGGAATTTAATATTTCGCTGGAGAGCCAGGCGCCGGTTAATAATCTGCGCTGCGCAGGAGAAGGGGGACAGAGGACTTATTCCTTAAAAGAGGATGTAAAAGGCAGGGCAATCGAGCGCTTGAGCCTTCAGGATGCAACTTGCGGGATAGAGACCGCCTTTTATTTCGATAAGAGGCCCAGCCTCTGGGCGCATCCCCTGGAGACCGTTTCCGCCTCCGAATCAGGATTTGAACGCAATTACCAGCAGACGGTAATCCTGCCCTGCTGGCCGTTGAGGCTGGAGAGGGCCTGGCAGACGAATATAAGGATTGTTGTTAGTTAGTTTTGGTTGCAATTCAGGCGATATTTGGTTATAATCAATGAGGATTTAACTTGGGTATAACGGAGGTGAAAGATGTT
This sequence comes from Candidatus Omnitrophota bacterium, assembly GCA_018899075.1. Taxonomy (GTDB): domain Bacteria; phylum Omnitrophota; class Gorgyraeia; order JAFGHF01; family JAFGHF01; genus JAHIIS01. The sequence continues at coordinate 2,270 of JAHIIS010000108.1, forward strand.
CGAGAAGATGGCTCATTTTTTTAGTATTACTTCGGTGCAGTTTCTGTTTACTGTTCTGGCTATCTATCTTTTTGGCCTTTTAGTTATCAGTTTGATAAACAGGCAGGTAAAAGACCTGCGCAAGCGCCACACCAGGCGCAAGGTTACGCTTTACGCAACCGTGCTGGCCATTCTGGTGTTTTCGGTGCTGTTCTGGTTGGAGGCCGTAAAATCTGTAGGCGTGGTGATAAGTATCGTGGGCGCGGGCCTTGTGGTGGCCTTGCAGGAGGTAATTCTTTGTTTTGCCGGGTGGTTTTTGATAATTTTCAGGCGGCCTTTTTCCGTGGGCGACCGCATTGAAATCGGCTCGGTCAAGGGAGACGTTATCGATGTGCGGATGTTTCAGACCGCGCTCCTTGAGGTAGGCAACTGGGTCGGCGCTGAGCAGAGCACGGGCAGGGTAGTGCACGTTCCCAACAGCAGTGTTTTTAAAGAAAAGATATTTAATTATACCAAAGGTTTTGAGTTTGTCTGGAACGAGGTCAAAGTAACCGTTACCTTTGCAAGCGACTGGCAAAAGGCCAAAGAGATTATTCTGCGCCAGGGGAATCCCGAGATAGACAACCTCCCTCAGGAAAAAGTGCAGGCGTCCATTAAAAGAATGGCTCAGGAATATATGATTCACTATGAAAAATTTACGCCGATTGTCTATGTAAATATCGTTGGCCACGGCATAGAGCTTACTCTGCGCTATCTGACGGAGGTGCGCAAAAGGCGCACTACCGAAGACAGGATATCGCGGGCTGTGCTGGAAGAGTTCGCTCGCGAAAAAGATATCCAGTTTGCCTATCCTACTTATAGAATTGTAAAATGAACAAAGTGCTTACGTTTATTATGGCCGGGGGCAAGGGCGAGAGGCTCTTTCCTCTGACCAGAGAAAGGACCAAACCGGCAACTCCCTTCGGGGGCGTTTACCGCATTATCGATTTTACTTTAAGTAATTGTATCAATTCGGGCCTGCGCAAGATTTGCGTGCTCACCCAGTATAAGTCCAGTTCGCTTAACCACCATCTGATTATGGGCTGGAATATATTAAACAGCGAATTAGGCGAATATATTGACTCTGTCCCCGCCCAGCAGAGGATTAGCGAAACCTGGTATTTAGGCACCGCCGATTCTATTTATCAAAATCTCTATCTGGTCAATGAGGAGATGCCTGATAACGTCCTGATTTTAGCCGGTGACCATATATATAAGATGGACTATGCCCGGATGCTTCAGTTCCATCGCCAAAAGCGCGCCGACCTTACGGTTGCGGTTGTAGAGGCGCC
>JAHIIS010000109.1 GCA_018899075.1 Candidatus Omnitrophota bacterium
CCCGACAATTGCGTTTCTGGCGACGAAGTGGTTCGACACGCTCACCATCCTCCGACTTCACTCCCTCGCAATGACGAAAACGGTGTTATTCAACATTCTAGCTGGCTAAACTTATTGCAGGCCATAAAAGAGGAAAAGATGTTTCTGGCTTCTTCTCTGGAACTTGGGAAAATGGCCGGCCTTGTGGACGGAGTATTAACCGTTGCTTTTCCGGAAAAATATAATTTTTATAAAGAGACCATGGAGCAGCCGGAAAATAGGAAAGTTATTGAGGCGAAAGCCAAAGAGGTATTTCAGCGCGATTTAAAGGTAAAGTTTATTTTAGATAAAAATTTGCAGGCAGCTTCTTCTGAAGAAGAACAAAGGTCTAAAGAGGCGCAAAAAAAGTTATCCAGCGAACCCATCGTGCAATCTGCCCTGAATATTTTTCAAGGGCGGATTGTTAAAGGTAACTCGCAATAGGTGAAATGTCCGCTTACGCTAAGCCCCTGAACAGGTTAATTGAGGAATTCTCGAAATTGCCGGGAGTCGGCCCTAAAAGCGCCGAGCGCATGGCAATGCACGTGCTGAAAGGGACGCTTGATGAGGCAAAGGCCTTTGCCTATGCGCTGGTCCGCGCCAAACAGGGCCTCAAGTACTGTAAGATTTGTAATAATTTAAGCGAGGCAGAGACCTGCCTTGTTTGCCGGGATTTGCGCCGGGACAAAAGGACAATCTGCGTGGTTGAGGAGCCCAAAGACGTAATGGCGATTGAGAAGTCCGGCGCATACAGGGGAGTTTATCATGTGCTTTTAGGGGCAATTTCTCCTTTAGACGGGAGGGGCCCTGAGGATTTGAAGATAGCGCAGCTCCTGAACAGAATGAAGCAAAATACGGTGAAAGAGATAATTATCGCTACAGGTTCCGATGCGCAGGGTGAGACCACAGCGCTATATCTGACGAAGCTGATTAAACCCCTGGGAGTGAAGGCTACGCGGATTGCCTGCGGGATTCCTGCCGGGGGAAGTTTGGAATACGCCGACCAGGCGACGTTAAGCAAAGCCCTGCAGGGCCGCCAACAACTTTAGGACCGTTTCTCAACCCAATCGGAGAACGGCCCCAAACTCAATCGGAGAAGTGTCCCCCTAGCTTTACAAAGTCACGCGGGGCTGTTAGCTGTTAAAAGATGGAGGAATGATGGAAGATTTGATTGAAGTGCGCTGGCACGGAAGAGGCGGCCAGGGCGCAAAGACCGCAGCGCAGTTTTTAGCGGAGGCGGCCCTGGATGCCGGGAAGTTTATTCAGGCCTTTCCGGAATACGGCCCGGAGCGGGCGGGCGCGCCCATTAGAACCTATACCAGAATCAGCACAAAGCCGATTAACCTGCATTGCAGCGTTGCCAATCCCGAATATGTGGTGGTAATTGACCCCACACTTGCAACTCCCGCCGTAGCGGAGGGGCTGGCTGACGATGGGGTGCTTCTGGTAAACACCAAGGAGCCGGCAGATGCCGTGCGCAGGAAAACCGGTTTTAAAGGAGGCAAAGTAGCCACAGTGGACGCCACGCAAATTTCCCTGGATACGCTGGGCCGGCCGATGCCGAATATGCCGATGCTGGGGGCATTGTTAAAGGTTGCTCCTCTGGTAGAGCTGGATGTTCTCTATGAAAAGATTAAAGCGAAATTTTTAAAGAAAATCGGCGAGGAAAAGACCAGTGCGAATATTTCGGGTATTAAGCGGGCTTATCAGGAGGTTAAGGTCGGATGAAACAACGAAGTGAACAAAGTGAACGAAGTCCTGTGCGAGCGAAGCGCGTCACAGGAAAAAGCTGGAAAGAAATCCCTATCGGGGGATTGATTGATAAGGCCGGCAGCGCCGCAGAATACAAGACCGGCGACTGGCGCACCTTCAGGCCTGTGCGCGATGAGAAAAAGTGCGTCCATTGCCTGATCTGCTGGATGTATTGCCCGGATTCATCGATTCTCGTAAAAGATAAAAAGATGGCCGGTTTTGATTATGAGCATTGTAAGGGATGTGGAATTTGCGCATCCGTTTGTCCGGTAAAATGTATTAAGATGGAAAAAGAGTAATTTAGTTTATAGAAAGGAATAGAAAAAGATGAGTAAGGTTGCAGCGTTAACGGGCGACCAGGCAGCGGCCGAGGCAATGCGCCAGATTGAGCCGGATGTAGTGGCTGCCTATCCGATTACGCCCCAGACGGAAATTGTGATGGCCTTTGCCCAGTTTGTGGCCGACGGCCGCGTGCAGACCGAGATGATTCCCGTGGAGTCGGAGCACAGCGCGATGAGCGCCTGCGTGGGCGCAGCCGCCTCCGGCGCGCGCACAATGACGGCTACCTCGGCAAATGGGTTGGCCCTGATGTGGGAGATAGTCTATATTGCCGCATCTACCCGGCTTCCCATTGTGATGCCGGTGGTAAATCGCGCGCTTTCTGCGCCGATAAATATCCACTGCGACCATTCGGACACAATGGGGGCAAGAGACTCCGGCTGGCTGCAGATTTACTGCGAGAATGGCCAGGAGGTCTATGAAAATATCATTATGGCGGTGAAGATTGCCGAGCACAAGGATATTTTACTTCCGGTAATGGTCTGTCAGGACGGTTTTATTACCTCCCACGCCGTTGAAGGGGTAAAACTTTACGACGATAAACAGGTGAAGGACTTTCTCGGCGAATATAAAATCCGCCACTCGCTTTTAGATGTGGATAAGCCCGTTACTTACGGGCCGCTGGATTTGCAGGATTATTATTTTGAGCATAAGCGCCAGCAATCCGAGGCAATCAAAAATTCCTTAAAGGCAATTCCTCATGTTTTCGCCGAATTTAAAAGGCATTTCGGAGTCGAATACGATTTTATTGAGACATATAAACTGGACGATGCCGATGTGGCTATAGTTGTGTTAAGCTCCACCGCCGGGACAACCAAAGTGGTGGTGGATGAGTTGCGCAGGCAGGGTAAGAAGGCCGGCCTGTTAAGGCCGAGATTTTTCCGGCCTTTTCCCAAAGAAAAGATTGTCCGGGGCTTAAAGGGACTTAAGGCGGTGGCAATTCTTGACAGAAGCGAATCTTTTTCCGGGCAAGGCGGACCGCTCTTTGCCGAAATTCGTTCGGCTTTATTGGATGAGGCCGAGAAGCCGCTGACCGTTAATTATATCTATGGTTTAGGTGGCAGAGATATCAATATCGAGCAGATTAAATCCGTATATGCGGATTTGGAAAAGATTGTTCGAGAGAAAAAAGTTAGAGATTTGGTCAATTACCTTGGCGTCAGATAGGAGAAAGGGAGTTATAGATGGCAAATATTAAGGAGTTATCGGAAAAAATTCCCGAAAGA
>JAHIIS010000110.1 GCA_018899075.1 Candidatus Omnitrophota bacterium
GATGCTGTTGCCCCCGGAAACCCGCAAGATAACCGCCGGAGAATTTTTGGCATCTATACAATTGCGCAAGACGCCCCTAGTAAGCATTATTGCATCGGCAAAGGCGAGGAGAGGCTTAACAGTCTCTCCGGGCTTTTCCAATTTACTCACCGCCCCAAGAAAATACCCGTGGTCTATGGCCAGCCACACCGCCCGCCCGCTCTCGGGTTTGATTAATTTCGCTATCCGATTTTCCATTCCCCAATCCATATTTACCTCCTGGTTAATTTTCTATTTCTGCGGCTCAACAATCACCTTTAGAGAATCTTGCGCCTGCGCAACGAGCCGGAAACCCTCCTGAATTTTAGCCAATCCAAACCTGTGCGTAATCAACTCCTTAACGGCTATCTTGCGCCTGCTGAGCAACTCCAGGGCCTTCAAATGCTCCTTCGGAGCCGCCGCATAAGAAGAAGTCAGGGTTATTTCATTGCGCCAGAAAACATTATTTATAGAAAGCGGAATTGTTACGCCTTCGTCTGTAGCGGCGAAGAAAAGCACGCATCCACCGCATTCCACCGTCTCTAATGCCTGAATATGCGCGGCCTTTGCGCCGGTGGCGATGATTACCAAATCTGCGGCCTTTCCCCGGTTCAATTGGCGAAAGCGCCCGGGCAGATCTTCCTTTTGCGCGTCTATCGCCGCATCTGCGCCCCGGAGCTTCGCTTGCTTCAGGCGATAATCGACTATGTCGCAGGCCGCGATGAACGAAGCCCCTTTAAGGCGGGCTAACTGAATATGCAAGAGCCCTGATATGCCGCATCCCATAACCAACACGCTTTTGCCCTTCGAGAGCCCGGCTAATCTCTGCCCGCGCAGGACACACGCCAGAGGCTCAATAAAAGTCGCCTCTTCATAAGACAAATTATCCGGCAAAGGATAGACCCCGCCTAATTCTACGTTTATCTGCGGAAGGCGCAGGAATTCGGCAAATCCTCCGGGGTCAAAATGCGTCTTGCGCAGGGTCGGGCAAACAGTCTCGCGCCCCCTTAAACAGTAATTACACCTGCCGCAGGGCACATGATGGGATGCAGATACCCTTTGTCCTTTCCTATATTGTGTAAGTCCTTCTCCCACCCCAGCAATTTCGCCGGCAATCTCGTGGCCCAAAATCAAAGGGGTTTTATCGCGCCGGTACCATTGGAGCACATCTGTGCCGCAGATGCCGCTTGCCTCTACGCGGATTAAAAGTTCTCCCGGCCCGATTTCAGGCGCGGGCATCTCTTCTATGCGGATATCCTTATTGCTATAGTAGGTGGCTACGCGCACAGCAACCTTCCTCAGGACCCAAGTAAAAGTTCATTAATCTGAGACTCGAAAACTTCAACAGGAGTATAGCCGATAAATTTTTTTACTATATTCATTTCTTTGTCTATTATAAAAGTGGTGGGCGTATACCTGATACCGCCGTAACTTTGCGTTAGCGCATAATCACCCTTTACCACAGGATAATTTATGCCTATACTCTGAGAGAGTCTTTTTACCGCATCGATATCGGCCCTGTCTAAATTTACACCGATTATTACCAATCCTTTGTCTTTGTATTTATCATACAGCTTAACAAAATTCGCTATTGCCCTGTGGCAGACCGGACAAGACATAGACCAGAAATCTAAAATAACTATTTTGCCTTTAAAATCAGAAAGCCGCAGGGTCTGGCCGTCAAGCCCGGGCAAAGCAAAATCGGAAGCAACTTCTTTTGACGGCTTAGCCTGCTCTGCGGAAGCCCGCGGAATTAAAATTGTTATTCCGACAATAATAAGCAGTATCCCGCTTACAACCGAAATAAGCTTAAAATACCTTTTTATTTTTGCAAATAGATTAAGCGCCCGGTTTATGCCCACAGCCACTAATAAAAAGGGCAGGGCCAGCCCCAGAGAATAAAAACACAAAAGCATTATCCCTTTGGCCAGGGCATCGCTTGTTGCGGCGAGCATTAGAATTGCGCCCAGAATTGGGCCGACGCAGGGCGTCCAGCCAA
>JAHIIS010000111.1 GCA_018899075.1 Candidatus Omnitrophota bacterium
CTTCTACCTTCTTAATCTCAGGCACTTTGGCCTTTATAGCGCTTTCTACTACGCCCGTCAGCGTCATCTGCGCGGAAGGACATCCGCCGCAGCCGCCGGTTAACCTTACCTTGACTATGCCATCTTCCGTCACTTCAACTAAATCCACGCCTCCGCCGTGCATAGATAACATCGGCCTTACTTCCTCGGCTAATACCTTTTCCACTTCTTCTCGCATTTTTTAACCTCCCTGATTATATGGATTGACGTGCACCATTACATCGCCTATATTTTGCATCCCCTCAAGAAGTTTAGTTCGGACATTAGAAGCTATCCTGTGCCCTTCATCTACTGTGATGCCGCTATCCACCGCTACTTCTAAATCAACAGTAAACTTAGAGCCCCGGCGATGGACCTTAATACTATCTATTTTTTTCACTCCTTCGGTCTTTCGGGCAAGGGCCTTAATCCTATTGATAAATGCCGAATGAGGCCTCTCGTCCATAATTATCCCGATGTTTGAGCGAATAAGTTTGAGGGCTATTTTGACAATAAAACCTGAGACCACTAATCCGGCTACGGGGTCCAGGTACAAGAATGAGATTCTGGCTCCGCCGATACCGATTAAAGCGGCTACCGAAGAATAGGCGTCGGAACGGTGATGCCAGGCATCAGCCACGACTGCCGGACTATTGCTTATCCTGCCCACCTTAATGGTATAGCGAAATAGCGCCTCCTTTACCACAATAGAGACTACCGCAGCCAAAAGGGCAATGTTCAGGGGCGTCCTGAATTCCCCGCGGATGACAGCCAACATTGCCAAAATTCCTACCCAGATTCCAATAATAAAAATGATCAGAGAAACAAGGCTTGCGGCGATTGTCTCGGCATTGCCATGCCCGTAAGGGTGGTCTTCGTCGGCCGGCCTTTCTCCCACGCATATACCTATATAAGCGATACCCGTAGTCAGGATATCGGAGAAAGAATGCATAGCATCGGCAACCATCGCCCGGCTTAAGCCCACTATTCCGGCAAAGAATTTAAAGATAGTCAAGGCAATATTGGTAAAAAGCCCTATCTGCAGGCAGGTCCTGGGGTTCAATAGGCGCTGGCTAATCTTTTCTTTAGACAAGAGGTTTTTTTATCCTTTCTTCTCTTTCCCCTAAAATTGATTCTATGTTCTCCATATCTTCTTTAGCGATTTCCCACCCTGCGGCGCCGGTATTTTCTTCTATCTGCGCGGGCCTTCTCGCCCCCACAATTGCGCAGGTTAAGCCTCTGCGGGCAACTACCCAGTTTAAGGCAAGCTGCGCCAGGCTCTTTTTGTATTTTGAAGCGACGGCTTTCAACTTTATGGCAGCCTCTTTATTAATCCGGAAATTTTCTCCCTCCAGGTCGTAATTTATGCTGCGCACTTTATCCTGCGGGATTTTCTGGCCGAAAAAGAACTTTCCGGTCAAGACGGCATTATCTAAAGGGCTGTAAGCAAGAACAGCGATGTTATTTTCGATGCAGAAAGGGAGAATCTCGCTTTCTATCTCCCTTCTAAACATACTATACCGGGGCTGAAGAGAATGCAGGGCTGAAAACTTCATAAATTCCCGCATCTGGCCCACGGAAAAGTTGCTTACCCCAATCGCTCTTATTTTTCCTTTTTGATAAAGTTTATACAGGGCCTGGGCTGTCTCTCCTATGGGCGTGGAAGGGTCGGGAAAATGCGCCTGATATAAGTCTATGACTTCGGTTTGCAATCTCCTTAAACTATCATCCACCTCTTCCAGGATGCTTTGCTTTTTTAGATTATAGAAACTTTCTTCAGGGCTTGAGGCCTTCCAGCGCAAACCCGCCTTGGTGGCTAAAATGACCTTCTCTCTCAGCTTCTCTTTCTTTAGCGCCTCACCGATAACAGCTTCCGAATGCCCGTTGCCGTAGATGGGGGCGGTATCAATAAAATTTATCCCCAGCTCAATGGCCCGGTAAAGCGTATTTTGGGAATCCAAATCCCTTTGCTCGCCCCACCACCTGTCGGCGCCAAATGCCCAGGTCCCCAGGGCCAGGGTAGTTACCTTAATATCTGAGTTTCCTAACTTACGGTATTGTATTTTAGGCATATTTAGGCATAATCCTGGAGCTAAAATTATATCATAAATAGCTATTTTAGTCAAAGTTACATTATAGAAATTTTCAAGGGCAGGATATATAGGAAGCTTTCAGCCTGAAAAGAGATTTGCCAGGTTTTCTGGCGTGGAATCTGATCTTACAATCGTTCCTCTTTCTAAAAAGACATACCGCGAGCAAATTTTAGAAATCATTTCCAAATCGTGAGAAGCGATAACCTTTGTCTTATCGATGCCTTTGAGCAATTTGATAATATTGCGCCGGCCTTTAGGGTCTAAATTACTTGTCGGCTCATCCAGAACCAGAATCTGCGGCCTCATTGACAGGACAGTGGCAATGGATACCCTCTTTTTTTCGCCAAAACTCAAATGGTGCGAGGATCGCTTCATCGAATCCGGCATACCTACTTCTTTCAACGCTTCATTCACAGAGGCCTGTATCTCTGCTGAGGGCAACATCATATTTACCGGCCCAAAGGAGACATCGTCAAAAACAGTGGGCATAAAAAGCTGATTCTCGGGGTCCTGAAAAACCAGTCCTACTTCATTTCTTATTTGCGCTAAATTTTTGCCGTTCATCTCAAAATCCAGGATTTTAATAAAGCCTTCGCCTTTTAAGATGCCGTTTAAATGAAGTAAAAAAGTCGTCTTGCCTGCCCCGTTGGGCCCGATAATCCCCACTGATTCCCCCGCGAGAATATCCAGGTTTATATCGCGAAGGGCTTTCGTTCCGTCAGGATACGTATAATTTAAATTCCTGATCTCAACTGCCTTCTTAGCCATTTTATCAGGCTCCGATAACCTTTATTGCGGCTAAAACGCCCACTATTAGCGCAAGAAAACATAAATCGCTTCTTTTAACCCGAAAACTATGCATTGTCCTTATATCGCCGTTAAAACCCCGCGAGCACATAGCCAGATATACCTTCTCCCCTCTTTCGTAAGCCCTGATAAATAAAACTCCCAGCATATTTGCCAGGGCCTTTGTGTGCAGCCACTTAGATCCACCCACAGAGCGGGCCTCTTTTGCCTGCCTCATCTTCATTAATTCATCTTCGATTACAAAAATATAGCGATACATAAAGGAAATAATCATCGTAAAGATGCGGGGGAACTTTAATTTCTCCAGGGCCTTCAAGAAGTCGCAAAAGGGGGTGCTACTCACAAGTAGTATCATACTTAAAATGCTTAAATATGACTTAACCAAAACATTCCGGAAAATCGCCGGAGCGCTAAAAATAGCGACCATCAATACAAACGGAATAACCACCAGAGACCTTTTAAGAATAAATATAAGAGGAATCTTCGATATGAAAATCAAAATAGCGATACACAGAGCGTAGAGCGCAAAAGAGACAAAAGAGTCCGCCCGGGCCAGGATTATAGAAAGAATGAGCGAAAAGACACCTGCAATCTTAACCCGCGGGTCGATTCGATGGATAAAACTATCTATTCCGCTATATCTATCGATATAAGAATGTTTCATTAACTCTTGCGTCTAATCAAGGCGGCCACAGCGCAACCCACGCCAAACACAATCAATGTTCCCGATGCTCCGGCAGCTCGCGTGGCTGCCTCTTCACTTTTTAAACCCGGCCAGGCGTAATCCGGAATTGGCGCAGAAACTGCCGGCTCAACCTCTCCTTTCGCCAAAAAGCCTTTATCTTCGGCAACCTTCTCTAACCCGTCCGGCCAGGGACTGGCAAACGGAGAAAGCACAACTGCCAGAATGATTGCCGCAGCCAAACCAAATAGTATCTCTTTTTTATTCATCGTCAGGCCCCCTGATTTTTATATATTAAATCCGGCCTCACTTTTAACACAAAACCGATAACTAAACAAGTAATAACTGCCTCTCCTATACCGATAAGAGCGTGCACCCCGGCCATAGCCGGGAGCGCTATCTTTAACGGCGAAGTGCCCGATATAGCCAGCTCGATAGCGCAAACACTTGAAGCCGCAACTACAGAGAGCCAGGCCGAAATTGCGGCTCCGACAACGATTCCCTTGTTATCTCCTATGATTTTTCTGATAATGGCGTAGATGAAATAACCTCCCATAGCCCCCACAAAAGACATATTGAAGATGTTGGCGCCTAAGGCAGTTAATCCTCCGTCCTGGAATATAAGGCATTGCACAATTAAAACCACGGCAATTACAATTGCCCCGGCATAGGGCCCAAGCAGGGCCGCTGCCAGGACGCCTCCGAGTAAATGTCCCGATGTGCCGCCCATTACCGGAAAGTTTAACATCTGGGCCGCAAAGATAAATGCCGCCATCACCCCCATCAGAGGAACCATCCTGTCTTTTAGTATGCGCGTTGTTCTTTTTAAGCAAAACCCCAGGCCGCCGATAGAGATTAACCAGGCAGGCACCCACGTATTCGCCGCTAAAAATCCATCCGGTATATGCATTCTCTCCTCCTCTCCTGTTTCCTAATTTATTAAAAATCCACCTGTCCTCTGCAGCCAATAACGGTAATGGCGTCATCCCTTCTTTCATTGTTCACGATATAATCACTGCCAAAGGGATTCCAGATGATATGCAGGTCAGGCGAAAGCGTAAGATGGTCATTCACTTGCCAGGCATAGTAGAGCTCAAAATGGCCTTCGTTGTCTGCTTTTCTATTCGCACCAGCTTCCTTATATTTATCACTAGGAACAGCCATGCCTAAAGCCAGGCCAAGATAATCCTGTTCTCTTCCCCATACTTCACCGTTTAACTGAGCACCTACTGACCAGGTATGCTCTAAGGAATAGTTGGCGCCGCTGGATGAGGTAATGCCGGAATCATAGACATCAGGGTTACACCAGCCGTAACGGGTAAATAGGGTAAAGTTATCTGCAAGCTGTTGGTCGCAACTTAAGCCAAAGCCGTATTTGTGCTTAAACTGACTAGTCTCATTATCTATTTCAGCCCAGTTACTGTAATTGGTGTGCTTGTACCAGCCATAGGCGCGATAGTTTCCCGAAAGGTCGGCAAAAATCTGCGGTTTTATATTGAGCTGGTAAGTGGTAAAGATGTTATCGAAGATGTCTTCCCAGTCTCCGGCTCCATCCATAACTTGTGCCTCCAGCTCAAGCCAGGAAATTGAGGCAGGCGCAATTAAAGCGCGCAGGCCGGCGTTGTTGTCGGGAAAATCTATCGTTGGTGCGTTTCGGAAGATACGGCCTAAGAATTGGGTTGTCTCATCATTGGCAATCTCGTTCTGGTCCAGATAGCAGGTTGAGTCTATTTTTCCTGCAGTTAGAGTGAGCTGGTTATCCAGAAAATAGTGCTCATACCAGGCTTCGGTAAGTGAAACACTATTACCTGAATCATCGGCATCCCTGTTTACATTAGAGAATAGCTCTAATTCATCCTCAACCCCTGCTCCGTCACCTGTTTCCAAATGGACAAAACCTAACCCAAAGTCACCGAATTCTTTCTCGATTTCTAAATCCACGGAATAACTGCCATCGGTTACGTCTTCCTTCGGGTTCGTGGAGCGATTGGCGTCCACTGTGCCTTGCACAACAAAGGTAGCTCCTGCGCCAATATTGAGGCCTTCCCAGGGGGATATTCCTTTTTCTTTCAATTCTGTTACTTTCTCATCTTGCTGGGCTAGTTTCTCTTCTAATTGGGTAATTCTAGTTTTAAGTTCAGCAATTTCGGCTCTTATCAAACCGTCCCCAGCGCTACATATCTTTGCAGTTCCAAAAATAGCCAGAACGAACAAAGAGATCACTACTTTTCTGCGCAAATACTTACTCACTTTTTCCCTCCTTTCATTTACTTTTGCCCCTTATTGTTATTCCTCTGCTTCTTAACTCGTCTGTCCTTCTTTTAGAACATTCCATACAGAAGAATTTGGGCTCAGATTGTCTTTTATCATAATTAGGTGCTAATACTAATCTCCAGAGGCTTGTTTCTTTTCCACAATCGTCACACCTTCCTTTTTCCTGAAAGTGCCACATTTCAACTGCCTTAGAAGTAAATATAAATTTATCTACCCAGAAAAATATAGATCCACCCACCAGGTTAGCAATCACAGTTGAACCAATGCCTACTCCTAAATTTCTTACCACAAGCCACAATATAGGAGTAGATAACTGCCATCTAATTAAATACAAAATAAATCTTTTAATCAATTTCCCCCTTTATCCGATTTGTTTTACTACGATTTTAAAAATCGTGCTACCAACAGAGAAAAAAATAATACCGGCTAATCAATATCTTTGCCGGTACTGGACATACTTAACGTTGCGTGCTTTACACCTTTTATTGATTTCAAACTATCTGTCAATTTTTGGGCAACTTTCGGGTTGCCCCTGAGGGCAATTATCTCTAAGCAATTATTGTGGTCTAAGTGAATGTGTTGTGTGGATATGATTACTTTTTGGAAGTTATGCTGGACATCAGTAATTTTATTCAGAAGTTCTCTTTGATGGTGGTTGTAAATGAAGGCAATCGCCCCGGCAATCTCCCCGCCCCTCTGCCACTGTTTCTTGACTAACTCCTGGCGGATTAAATCCCGCAAGGCCTCAGAACGATTGGTATAATTTCTTTCTTTAATAAGCCGATCAAATCTATCCAACAGGCCTTTTTCTAATGAAACCCCGAATCTAAATAAGTCTGACATCTCTTACCCCTGGTGTTACGTCCTTTAAAATGATAGCACAAAGAGAAATACCTGTCAAGCCTTTTTCGGTAGAAATGCCTTTTCTTGAGCAACGCTATACCTAAAACGACAACTTAACTTTCGTCCCCAACACGTTATAATCTGTCCACCTGCCGCTTTTTTTGCTACTTTGCCGAAGATAATATATCTCTCCTTTTAAATTCTTCAGCAATTTCAAAGAAAATCCGGCATAAAGTCTATTTCGGTTAAGTTCTTCTTTATCAAAATCGACAAAGATTTCATCTGCCACATAGGGCTGAATTTCTAATTGAGTAAGCTTGAAAGGGAATTTAATGGTAAATTTATTTCTATATCGCCATAAAGTATCCGCGCCCTCTCTGTTCCTGTATTCAAACCTGCCTCTGTTGCTAAGTTTGAAATCTCCTAACTTGAGTTTGACTGTGGCATTAAGATGGGGCCTATTTTCGTATTTCCAATCACTATTTTTTTCTTCAAATA
>JAHIIS010000112.1 GCA_018899075.1 Candidatus Omnitrophota bacterium
GTGAGCATTTACAGCGAGCAAATGGCGGAACTGACCGAGTTAAGCCTGATTATATTCCCACGAGGGAATTCCGCCAAATTTGCGAGCTGCCCATCCTTAAATATATAATATAGCAGGGTCTCGAGCGAAGCGAGAGATAAATGCCACAAGTCGGCAAAAAATTGCAGGCCGCCGAGACGCACACCAGTATTATAAACTAATTTCCTCAGCTGGCGGGCAAAACGAGCGTCCCCGCGTGAGCCGGCCCCGAGTCAGGCATTAGTAAGAGAATAATAGCACCGCGCAAAGTTATAATCGCCTGGCCACCTTTTCTATTTCAAAGCACTCGATAATATCGGCCGCGCGGACATTTTTAAAGTTGGCAATAGCGATACCGCACTCGCTGCCTGCGGCCATTTCTTTAACGTTCTCTTTGAATTTCCTTAAAGAACCAATCTTGCCGCGGAATGCTTCTTCGTTGTTGCGGATTACCCGGCAATGCGCATTGGCAATCATCTTACCACTCAGAACCATACAGCCGGCCACATTGCCTGTTTTGGAAACCTTAAATATCTGGCGCACCTGGGCCTTACCCAGAAAAACCTCTTTAATATGAGGCTCAAGCATTCCCTCCAGGGCGCTTTTGATATCGGCGATAGCCTCGTAAATAATATTATAAAGGCGGATATCCACCTTTTCTTCCTCGGCCACCGGCTTTGTCCCCGCTTCTATGCCCACATGAAATCCGATAACAACGGCATTCGATGCGGAAGCCAGGATTACGTCAGAGACATTAACATTGCCCACGCCGCTATGGATAACTTTAATCGTCACATCTTTGGAAGTCAGCTTTTGCAGCGACTGTAAAAGCGCCTCCAGCGAACCTTGCACGTCGGCTTTCACAATAATATTCAGTTCTTTAATCTTGCCTTCTTTAATCTGCTGATATAAATCGTCAAGAGAAATATGCGCTAAGGGACGGGCCCCTTTTAACCTCTTTTCTTCCATTCGCCGTAAGGAGAAATCGCGGGCCTTTTTTTCGTCTTCTACCACATAGAAGCGCTCCCCGGCTTGCGGCACCCCGGTTAGTCCGGAAATCTCCACCGGCTCGGATGGGCCGCACTGTTTCAGCTGTTCCCGGCGGTCATTAGCCATCGATTTAATTCTGGCGTAATAATCCCCGCAAATCAAAGCATCGCCGAGCTTTAAACTGCCGTTTTGAATCAGGACGGTTGCGGTAGGGCCTGAGCCTCTTGAGAGTTTACTTTCGACAACCACACCGCATGCCGGGCGATGCGGATTGGCCTTCAATTCCAGCATCTCCGCCTCTAAAAGAATCATCTCTAGTAAGCTGTCAATGCCCTGGCCGGTTTTAGCGGAAACGTTAACGGTAATGGTTTTGCCGCCCATATCCTCAGGGTTCAAATTATGCTGGGCAAGCTGCGCTTTAACCTTAGCGATATTGATGTTGGGTAAATCGCATTTATTAATCGCTACCAGAACAGGCACCACTGCTGCCCGGGCATGGTCAAGGGCCTCTATAGTCTGGGGCATTACTCCGTCATTGGCAGCAACCACCAAAACCACGATATCCGTAGCATTAGCGCCGCGGGCGCGCATAGCGGTAAAGGCCTGATGGCCGGGCGTATCTAAAAAGGTAATTTTTTTGCCATCTACACGGACCTCATAAGCGCCGATATGCTGGGTAATCCCCCCGGCCTCGCGGGCAACCACCCTTGTCTTTCTAATCAAATCCAAAAGAGAAGTCTTGCCGTGGTCCACATGGCCCATAAAGGTTACTACCGGCGCGCGGGGAACTAATTTATCCGGCGCGTCTTTCTGCTTGTGCGCCTCTAAGAGCTCTTCCTCCAGGTCCGGGAGCCTTTGCACGCTGAACCCAAATTCCCCGGCTACCTTGCTAATAGTCTCCTCATCGAGCAGTTGATTAATAGTGGCCATGATATTCATCTTCATCATCTTCTTTATAAGTTCGGTGGGTTTGACAGATAGCTTAACGGCCAATTCTTTCACCGTGAGAGGGACCTTAACCCGCAACTCTTGCGTTTCTTTCCCGGCAACCTCTGTTTTTGCCGCCTGCCCGCCCTGAATATGGCGAGGCAGGCGGGCCTGCCGAGCCTTAACAGCCGGGCTCAATTGCCCGCGGACGCTCTTGGCAGTCTCCTCATCCAAAGCGCTCATATGCCCTTTGACTTTGACATTAAGTCCTTTGAGCCTGTCCAGGAGTTCTTTGCTGGAAAGCCCCAGCTCTTTAGCTAAAGCGTGCACTCTTATGCTCATTTATTTTCTTCCCTGCTTAAGTTCTCTTTGGCTTGCGCAATTATTTTTTCGGCCTTCTTTTTTCCTATGCCTTTAATCTTGATTAAATCCGAGACTTTCGACTTAGCCAGCTTATCAAGCGCCTTAAATCCCGCCTCAATTAAAGCTGCCTGGGACTTCTGGCCTATACCCGCAAGGCCGGTAAGTTCAGGTTTTTTCTCTTCCTTTTCCTTCTTTTCTTTTGCTTCGGCTTTGCTTCTGATGTCAATATTCCAGCCGGTAAGCCTGGAGGCCAGACGGACATTTTGGCCGCGCTTGCCGATAGCTAAAGAAAGCTGGTCATCATCCACTAAAACCCGGGCAACTTTGCCCGCTTTATCTATTTCCGTACCTAAAACTTTGGCCGGGCTTAATGCGCCCGCGATAAACTCTCCGGTGTCTTCACTCCATCTGACGATATCGATTTTCTCCCCCCTTAACTCGCGGACAATCTCTTTTACTCTTGAGCCCCTCATCCCCACGCAGGCGCCCACACAGTCTATCTTCTCGTCGTTGGAATAAACCGCAATTTTGGTTCTTTCGCTTGCCTGGCGGGCAATACCCTTTATCTGGACTATCCCCTCATATATCTCGGGAACCTCAAGCTCAAACATCCGCCTGACCATTCCCGCGTGTGTGCGGGAAAGCACGATATGCGGGCCCCGGGGGGTCTTTTTTACCTCTAAGATATAGGCGCGAATCCTCTCGCCCTGCCGATATGTCTCCTTGGGCGACTGTTCGCTTTTCGGTAAAATCGCTTCGGTCTTGCCCAGGTCAATAATAATATTACCCTTCTCAAACCGGTGCACCAAGCCATTGGTAAGGGTGTCTACCTTTTTATGAAAATCTTCATAGATAACATCGCGTTCGGCCTCGCGAATCTTCTGAATAATTACCTGTTTAGCGGTCTGCGCGGCAATCCGGCCAAACTTACCGGAGGTAACCTCCTTACCGTCGGATATGACCTGGATGGCGCCTGTCTCGGGATTGAGTTTAACCTGGATGTCGCCTGCTTTCGGGCCCAAATCTTTCCTGGCTGCGGAAAGCAGCGCCTGCTCCACAGCCTGAATGAGAATCTCTTTTTTTATCCCTTTTTCCCGCTCAATATGCTCTAATACCGACAACAGTTCCTCATTCATATTTAAGGTCGCACCTCCAGTCTTGCCCGGGTTATATCTTCGCGCGCTATTCGCAGCATCTGCGCCTCTTCGGTGCGAATAACTACATTTGCCTTATCAACCGCCTCCATAACACCGACCCATACGTTTTGCCGGTTCAATGGTTTGCGCAAGACAATTTTTACTAACTGGCCCAAACAACGTTGAAAATCTCTCGTGCTCTCCATCGGCCTGTCTAATCCGGGAGAGGAGACCTCCAGGACATAACTTTCCTGAATAATATTTTCCCGCTCGATGAGCCGGCCGATTTCCTGATTAAGCCGGGCGCATTCATCTAAAGTTATACCTCCGGGTTTATCCACTAATAACCTTATAACAGACCTCCTTCTTCCTCTGCTTATGGAAAGGTCAACCAATTCTACCGCCTCTTTTGTCAATAGAAGCAAAACCTGTTTTTTTATCTGTTCCGACAATTCATGGTCCATAATAAAAAAAAGTGGGTCTTTATACCTATCTTACCCACTGATCTCCCCTTTCTAAAAAAGATTTAGAGCAGATGCAATATACTATAACTTTCGGGTTTTGTCAAGCACTAAAAGAACTGTTCTTGAGGCAATGTAATACATCTTCTTTTCTTACTGTCGCGATTTTGCCCGTCTTTCTTATTTTTATCTCAACCTTTCCTTTTTGAATGTTTTTCTCACCAATAACTATCTGTATAGGCACACCGATTAAGTCCGCATCTTTCAGCTTGATTCCGGCCCGCTCATCGCGTTCATCCAAAAGCACATCGATATTACGTTTCTTTAAATCGCCGTAAAGCGCGAAAGCCGCCTCTTTTGATTTCTTATCCTGTATATTTAAGGGCGAAATTAAAACCCGGTAAGGGCTAATGCCCTCAGGCCAGATGATGCCGTCTTTGTCGTGGCTCTGTTCGATAGCGGCCGCGGCAATACGGTTAACCCCGATTCCGTAACAACCCATAATAACCGGTTTTTCCCTGCCCAGCTCGTCTAAAAATTTTGCCCCTTGCGCCTGGCTGTATTTTGTCCCTAATTTAAATATGTGTCCGACTTCGATGGCAGTTTGAAATTCCAATCTCCCCGAACATTTGGGGCAGGCCTTGTTTTTCTTAATCTGGTCGGTAATAAAGCTGGCGGCCCAGGAACAAGACGCGCACCGGGCGAGGCTGTCTTCGCCTCCTTCCGCCGGCACCATAAACTCATGAGAGACGTCTCCGCCCATAATCCCCGGGTCTGCCTCTACCGCTAAAAACCGCAAACCGCAGCGCTTAAAAATGCGGTGGTAGGCATCGTACATCTTTTGATAATTTTCGTTTAGTCCGTCCCGGTCCCTATCAAAGCTGTAGGCGTCTTTCATAATGAATTCGCAGCTCCTTAACACTCCGAAACGCGGCCGGGGCTCATCCCTGAATTTCGTTTGAATCTGATATAAAACCTGAGGCAGCTGCCGGTAAGACTTAAAGTATGCCCCGGCGAGTTCGGTAATTACCTCTTCATGCGTA
>JAHIIS010000113.1 GCA_018899075.1 Candidatus Omnitrophota bacterium
AATCTGGCGATTATTTACCGGATTGACTACGAATCTGCCCGTAAAGATTCCCTCCTTTTCTACTTCTACATCGGCGCGGGCAAGCATATTCTGCTTTCTTACTCTCTCAATAAATGAGAGAATCCCATCTTTATTCGCAGCGGCCTGCGCCAATTCCTCAATATAGGGGTGTTCGGGCGCCAGAACCATATAAGTTGCGCCATATATAGTATCGACTCTGGTGGTAAAACAGCTTAGAGCTTCATCATCCCCCACAACGGGGAAATCTATTTTTACCCCCACGCTTCTGCCTATCCAGTTCTGCTGCATTGCCCTGACGCGTTGCGGCCACTCTTTCAATTTGGTTAAATCATCTAAAAGCCGCTGGGCGTAAGCGGTAATCTTGAAGAACCATTGCTCTAACACCTTTTCCGTAACCTGGTCCTCGCATCTCCAGCAGCGCCCCTCAATCACCTGCTCATTAGCCAGGATTGTCTGGCAGGAAGGGCACCAGTTTACCGCTGCCTTTTTCTTATAAGCGAGGCCTTTCTCGTAAAGTTTTAAGAATATCCATTGCGTCCACTTGTAATAATCGGGCAGGCAGGAGGTAATTTCCCTGCTCCAGTCGTAACCCGCGCCCCAGGAATCCAGCTGCTCTTTCATCCGGGCAATATTTCTCAAACTGGAAATTCTGGGATGGATGCCGTCTTTTATCGCCGCATTCTCCGCGGGCAGGCCAAAGGCGTCCCAGCCCATAGGGGCGAGCACATTAAATCCCCTCATCATTATAAACCGGGCGACCACGTCACCGATAATGTAGTTGCGGCCGTGGCCCACATGCAGGGCGGAGGAGGGATAAGGAAACATCATCAGGCAATAGTACTTGGGCCTGGCCGATTGCGGGTCCATTGTAAACAGCCCGATTTTGCGCCAGAACTTTTGCCATTTAGCTTCAATCTTTTTAAATGGGTATGCCTTTTCCGCCATAATCATAAATTTTAACATAAATTATTAACCAGGGCAAGAGAAACTATTTGACATTTCCGGCCTGGATGACTATACTAAGTATGCTATGGAACGGAAAAAGATTCTTTTAATACTAATTTCACTCATTCTGCTTAGCGCAGGCATATTCCTCTCATCTGCTGAGTCTCCTGCTCTGGCCAAAACAGAGGCCTCCCGGCTGGTGGCCGTCGTAGATATCGACGATATGATTATTAATCCCATAGCCTATGAAGTTATCGCCGCAGCCATCCAGAGCGCCAAAGAAAAGAACGCCCAGTGCCTTGTTATCAGAATGGATACTCCCGGGGGGCTCCTGGAAACTACGCACAAAATCGTCAAAGAGATAATGAACTCGCCCGTCCCTGTGGTCGTGTATATCTGGCCGCAGGGGGCAAGGGCTGCCTCCGCCGGAGTTTTTATCACCTTAGCCAGCCACGTAGCGGTTATGGCCGACTCTACTCATATCGGGGCGGCGCATCCTGTAATAATGAATAAGTCCTGGGGGAGCATCGATGAGCAAATGCAAGAGAAGGTAATCAACGACTCCACGGCCTGGATCGAGTCCCTGGCCAAAGCGAGAAACAGAAATTCCCTCTGGGCAAAGCGGGCGGTTACCGAAAGTGTCTCCATTACCGGAAAAGAGGCGCTAAAGTTGGGAGTAATCGATATGATAGCCAAAGATTTAGATGAGCTCCTGGCTAAACTGGATAAGCAAACAGTCGAAACTGTCACGCAAAAAGTTACTTTACGCACAAAAGAGGCGCAGGTTGAATTTATCGGGCTCACCTTCCGGCAGAGATTTCTCAACAACTTAATCAATCCCAATATCGCCTATATTTTAATGATGCTCGGTTTTTTTGGCCTTTTATATGAAATAACCCATCCGGGTTTTGGCTTTTCGGGGCTGGCCGGGATTATCTCGCTTTTGCTCGCTTTTTACGCCTTCCAGGTCCTGCCCACAAACTATGCCGGAGTTTTTCTGGTAGTGCTGGGCATCAGCTTTTTCATTATCGAGGCCTTTACGCCTGCATTCGGCGCCTTTACTTTAGCGGGAATCGTCTCTTTAGTCTTCGGCTCAACGATATTATTCAACCAGCCCTATGAGTTCTTAAAGGTTTCTTTAAAAATAATCATTCCTGTGGCTGTTTCTTTAGGGCTGATTTCCACGTTTCTGCTCACGCGGATAATCAAGGCCCACAGGAGGAAAGCAATCAGCGGAGGAGAAGGCCTTATCGGCCAGACTGCTCTTGCCAGAACGGACATTTCGCCCGAAGGCAAGGTCTTTATTCACGGAGAAATCTGGGATGCCCAAAGCGGCGAGAAAATCCGCAAAGGAGAAAAGGTAGTAGTGGAAAAGGTTGAAGGACTGAAACTAACAGTAAAAAAATCGGGAGGTGAATGAAATATGTGGATAATTGCCGTTTTTATCGTCGTGTGGCTTCTGGGATGCATCAAAATACTGCGGGAATATGAAAGGGCAGTAATCTTTCGCCTGGGGAGAGTCCTGGGCCGGCCGAAAGGCCCGGGGATTATCTTTGTCTTTGCGCCCATCGACCGCTCGGAAAGAGTAACTCTGCGTACTATTACTTTAGACGTACCCTCTCAGGACATTATTACCAGAGACAACGTCTCGGTAAAGGTCAATGCCGTCGTATATTACCGGGTAATGGACCCTATCAAAGCAATCAACGAAATCGAAGATTACAACTTCGCTACCTCGCAGATTTCCCAGACTACTTTAAGAAGCGTTGTCGGACAGGCCCCTCTCGATGACCTGCTCTCCAACAGAGAAAAGTTAAATGCCTCTTTGCAGGAAATAATCGACAAGCAAACCGACCCCTGGGGCGTCAAGGTTTCGGTAGTGGAAATAAAACACGTGGACCTGCCTCAGGAGATGCAAAGGGCAATGGCCCGCCAGGCCGAAGCGGAAAGAGAGCGCCGGGCCAAGGTCATCAGCGCAGAAGGAGAATACCAGGCAGCCGAAAAATTAAAACAGGCCGCCGAGACCATTGCCGACCATCCGATGGCCATGCAGATGAGGTACTTGCAAACCCTGGCAGATATGTCTTCCGAACGTTCTTCTATAGTTGTGCTGCCGCTTCCGCTTGAATTCCTAAAGGCCTTCTCCGGCAAGAAAAGTTAGGATATGGGGCCGTGGTGAAGCGGGATCACATCACAATGGCATTGTGATATCACGGGTTCAATTCCCGTCGGCTCCACCATATTTAAAGTCGTAAGTTGTAAGTCATAAGTCGTAAGAAAAAAGCCAGGCAACTTAATACCTGGCTTTTTAAATGGTGGAGTGTCTATTCCTTTGTTCGAACCTATTTTAAGGGGACCCTTGAAGTAAAATCTTAGAAATCAACTCCTACGTTGGCTCGGCAGTGCGCCTGCCTGCTACGCTGTAGAGTAACTTACGAAGAATAACAATAAGAGCAGGCGCCAAGGAAGCCTTTAAATAT
>JAHIIS010000114.1 GCA_018899075.1 Candidatus Omnitrophota bacterium
TAGGCGCCTTCGGGGGTTGCCGAGCCATCAACACCTAAGCATTTAGGGCGAAATTTTGCCCGCACCAAAATTTCGCCCAAAGATTGAAAAACAAAAATGCCTTGCTTTCGAATTGGTTCTTTGGGGGAGAAGAGGTAGTTAATTTTGATAATTTTTACCTTTAATATATCCGGTTTATAGGAACTTTATCCCTTGACAAGTATTTTTCTTTAGTATACAATAAATAACAACAAATGTTAGTGAATATTAACTAACTTTATCTAACCAAAGGTATCTATATATGAGTAGAAAGACTTCAGAAGAAAGAAAAAGAGAAATTATCGGTATAGCTAGGGAATTGATGATAACCGAAGGCATCCAAAGCCTTACAATAAAGAATATTTCTAAGAAAAATGGAATATCAGAACCAGCTATCTATAGGCACTTTAAAAATAAACGAGCGATACTGGTAGCATTGATTGATAATTTTGAGCATAATCTTATGGAGGCTATAGATAAGCCCATAAAATACTACAAAAACCCTCTTGATAGATTAAGAGAAATTATGAAGGCTCATATGTTCTTTACGGAAAAGAAGAAAGGGACTCTTTTCGCTATTACCGCAGAATCTATCCATTTCAACGATGACTTTCTGCGCAGAAAGATATTGGGTGTAATAGATAAATATAAGACGAAGATAAAATATATCCTTTATCAAGCAAAGAAAGAAGGCTTAATCCGCAAAGATATTAATTTAGATGCTGTAAGTTTGACTTTTTTTGGGCTTATTCAAACAGCCATAGTACAATTTGCCTTAACTAATTATACAGTTCCGCCGATAACTAAATTTCAAACCCTCTGGAATATTTTTATAAGAGGGATAGAAAAGAAGAAGACTGTATTAGCAACAGAAACTGAATAGAAAAATGCCTAATAGGAAACAAAGGTGTCAGGCAAGAACCAAGCAGGGTAAAAGATGTAGAAGGCTAGCAGCAGGTAGGACTAAATATTGTAGTGTACACAAAAGAAAGAAGAGAGGATATATAACTTTATACATATAAGATAGATAGGGTTTGATACCCCAAAGCTCACTTTAGCTACCAGGCTATTGTAAAAATTTGAGAGAGAAGATTAATTTTCTCTCATTTTTATCATTCTAGGAATAGCAAAAGTAGACTTTGGTTCACTAGAGAGCCGAAGTTCGCAAGATTGCCATCTTCGGTTCTTCTATTTTTATTAGGCATACGTAAATGTGCACGGCTATATTGTGGGAGATAGATATGTTTAAAATTGGAGATACAGTAATACATCCAAATCACGGTGTTTGTAAGGTTGAGTCAATTCAAAATGATGTATCGACCGAAGCAAAAAGGCTTATATATGTTTTAAAGCCTAATAAGCCTATCCCAGGAAATTTTAGGCTTCTGATACCCAAAGAGGCAATAAAAGGTTCTGGTGTACATTATCCCGTTAGCAAGAGTAAAATTCCTTCTATTTTACAGGTTTTAGAAGATGAGCCAAATGATCTTTCTGAAGATTACACAAGAGGATATGATTTATCAAAAGAAAAGATTCAAAGTGGCAACCTCTATAAAACGGCCGAAGCATTGCGAGATTTAGAAAAACAAAAAGGGCATAAGTCATATTCAATAAAAGACCAACTAGTACAATCTGCTAAGAAAATACTTATCGAAGAAATTTCTTATGTAAAAAGTATTCATAAGTATGAAGCCGAGGAGTTGATTGATAACGCTTTGCAGAAAAAAGAAAGGAGGGAAAAGCAATGAGAGGTAAAAAGTATCTCTCAGTGGCAGCAGTGGTACTTTTGCTCATAGCCTTAGCCGGATGCGCAACAGGGGGCTATTATTATGAGGGAACAAGTGAGGTTAACCGGACATATGATAAGGCTAAAAACCTATATGAGCAAAAACAATATGAGGAAGCAAAAACGCATTTTCAACAGATTATAACCAATCACCCAAAAAGCCCACTGGTTGAGGTAGCTATGTATTATCTGGCCAGTTGCCATAAAGAGAAAAAAGAATATCAAAAGGCTATTTCTGCTTATCAGGAGCTCATTAATAAATATGATTATGGCTTCTGGGTGGATTCTGCCAAAAAGGAAATTGAGAGAATAAAGTCAGCCCAGAAAAAATAAGAGACAAAATCAGAATATCTATTAAACAGGGGAAATTAAACTAATGCTAAGAGTGGGTATGGTTTCGCCTCCATGGCTACAGGTGCCACCTCCAGGATATGGAGGTATCGAACGTGTAGTCTATGATTTAACCGAAAGGCTGGTTAAAAGAAAAAATAAAGTTTTACTTTTCGCCCCGGGTGGATCCAAGACATCGGCTAAGCTAATTCCTTATGTACCAGAGCCCCTTGGCCAGGACTGGCCTGGCCATATCAAAGATCTATTCTTTAAACTCTGCTCTAAATATTCATTTACCA
>JAHIIS010000115.1 GCA_018899075.1 Candidatus Omnitrophota bacterium
TATAAGAACATTCCGTTGCCTGAAAGAAGCCTTGCCGCTGCGCACCCATATCTTTTCTT
The DNA here is from genome assembly GCA_018899075.1 of Candidatus Omnitrophota bacterium. Classification (GTDB taxonomy): domain Bacteria; phylum Omnitrophota; class Gorgyraeia; order JAFGHF01; family JAFGHF01; genus JAHIIS01. The sequence goes on from JAHIIS010000115.1 coordinate 60, forward strand.
TTAGCCCGCGAAGGGGCACAGCGGCCTTTAACCTTCGAGAGCGCGTTGAACCAGGGTTAATCAAGGAACGGGTCAATCTACTCAGAAAAGCAGCTACGGAATGTTCTTATAAATTCAGAAAGCCCTTTTCAGGAAAACGTCTTACGGTCTTAATAGAGTCTCAAGCCGATAAGGAGAATGGAACTTTGTCTGGCTATTCCCAAAACTATATTAGGGTTAGCGTAGAAGACGCTATCAAAGAAGATGTAAATAATTTGATACGGGCTAGGGTAAAAGTTGTCGATATGTACTCTACAAAAGCACAGCGTCTTGGGCGAGGGGTGGCTCGGGTTCTAGCCTTCAGAGCGCAGCAAAAGAAAGCACGGTCAATATAACTTTCTTCTAATGGATTTAAAAAACTCCGCACAATACATCAAGGGCGTGGGCCCGGTTAAATTCAAGCTCTTAAATCGCCTGGGTATTTATACAGCAGGCGAGCTGCTCTATTATTTTCCCCGCAGATACGAAGACAGGAGGACATTTTCGCCTATTGCCCGACTAAAAGCAAAAGACTTTGCGACAGTAAAAGGCGAGGTGCTCAACGTAAGTTTTCGGCGAATCCGAAGGGGCCTCTCCATATTTCAGATTGCCGCAGGAGATGATACCGGGGTGATTCAGGCCACCTGGTTTAATCAGCCGTTTATGAAAAGGTATTTTAAACCAGGGCAAGGGATAATCCTCTATGGTAAGGTAGAAAAACGCCGTCGGTTGCAGATGAATTCTCCTGAATTTGAGTTTGTCTCTGCTAAAGACAGCTCTCTTCATATGGGCAGAATTGCGCCAATCTATCGGCTAAGCGCCAATCTTAACCAGAGATACCTGCGCACTATTATCGATAGAGCGATACAGAGCCACTGTTCCTTTATTCCGGATATGTTGCCTTATAGTTTGCGGGCAGGATTAGAGCTTTTGCCTTTAACTCTGGCGATAAGATATATCCATTTTCCTCAAGACTTTACGGCCAGGGATTCGGCTTATCGCAGACTGGTATTTGACGAGTTTTTCCTGTTGCAGCTGATTTTAGCTTTGAAGAAGTCTCGCCGGGCTAAAACAGGGGCGCAAATTACGCATAGAACTCAAAAAGAGGGAAGATTGATTAAGACATTCCGGAGGTCCCTGCCTTTTAAGTTGACCAAAGCGCAAAATAAGGTAATTAAAGAAATAGAAGACGATATGAAGGCTCCGCAGGCTATGAGCAGATTGCTCCAGGGAGACGTTGGCTCGGGAAAGACGATAGTGGCCGCATATGCCCTTGTGCTGAGCGTCCAATCGGGCCTTCAGTCTGCACTTATGGCCCCTACCGAGGTTTTGGCGCAGCAGCATTATCTTATGTTAAGTAAGTTATTTGCGCCTTTAGATATCAATGTCGGCCTGTTAATAAGCAGTATGAGCCGCCAAGCTAAGTCAAGCACAGTTCAGGATATAAAATCAGGGGCAGTGGATATAGTTGTGGGCACGCACGCCTTGATTGAAGAAAATTTACAGTTTAAAAGATTGGGCCTTGTGATAATCGATGAGCAGCATAAGTTTGGCGTGGTGCAGAGGTCGCTCTTGCGCAAGAAGGGCGAGACTGCGGATTGTCTCGTAATGACTGCCACCCCCATCCCGCGCACATTGGCGATGACCGTTTACGGAGACCTGGATATTTCTACAATTAGAGAGTTGCCGAAAGGCAGACTCCCTGTCTCTACCGTCTGGGTCAAGGAGCATGACGTCAAAAATATATATAATTTCATTCGCGAAGAAGTAGCCCGCGCAAGACAAGTCTATATTGTCTGCCCGTTAATTAAAAAGAGCCCTGTTTTGGAACTCAAGGCAGCCTCTGAGATGTATGAGAAGTTGAAAGAGGGGGAGTTCCGAGCCTACAGCGTCGGGCTTATTCATGGCCGGATGAAGGCCCTGGAAAAAGAGAAGGTTATGCAGGGTTTCAAAAATCATAAGATAGATATTTTGGTCTCCACTACCGTAATCGAGGTGGGTATAGATATCCCCAATGCCTCGGTAATGGTTATTAGGCATGCGGAAAGATTCGGCTTAAGCCAGCTGCATCAGCTAAGAGGGAGGATTGGCCGGGGGCCTCACCCGTCTTATTGTATTTTAGTGTCTGAGCTCGCCGGAACAGAAAAGGCAAGACGGCGCATCGATACGATGCTCAACACCCAGGACGGCTTTCGCCTTGCCGAGGAGGATTTGGATATTCGCGGCCCGGGACAGTTCTTTGGCCCCGCACAACACGGCCTGCCGGAATTAAAGCTCGGCAATATTGTCAGGGATATGCAGTTATTGGAGCTTGCGCGGAGAGTTGCCTTCTCCCTGGTAAGGCGCGACCCCTGCCTTAAAGCCCCACAACACTGCCTTATCCGCCAAAGACTCAAAGAGAAATTCAGCTCAGCAAATATCGGTCTGCTTTCGGTATAACAATGCGTGTAATAGCCGGAAAATTCAAAGGTCGGATATTAAAAATGCCTAAACCCGCCTGCCCTTCTAAAAGCAAGGCGGGCAGGGGCATAAAGATACGTCCGACTTCCCAGAAGGTCAAAGAGGCCTTATTTTCCATTTTGGGCAAAGAGCTCTGCGGCGCTTCTTTCTTAGAACTCTTTGCCGGAAGCGGTAATATCGGCATTGAGGCCGGAAGCCGTGGAGCACAGAAGGTCTTCTTTGTAGAAAATAACCGGATGTGCGTAAAGACAATCGAGGATAATCTTGCGCGGTTAAGGATTCCATATAATTACGGACTGAGGCCCCAAAAGATAAAAAAAGAGGCATTGGTAACGTTAATGCCCCTTGATGCCGAAAGAGCCCTCAAGATGCTTTACCGCAGGCGCGAGAAATTCGATTTCGTTTTTTTAGACCCCCCTTATTATCAGGCTCAATTAAGAAATACCTTGATAAAGACCTGCCTTTATGATATATTGAAACCTCATTCATACGTCATTGCCGAGCATCATAAGAAGCAAATCTTGCCGCAACAGATTCTGAAGCTTAGACTAATGTTTACTAAGAGTTACGGAGATACCGTTCTCTCTTTTTATCAAAAGGAAGGAAAAGGATGAAAAAAATAGCTATTTATCCGGGCACTTTTGACCCGGTTACCTACGGGCATATAGACTTAATTAAACGGGCGGTAAAGATATTTGACCACGTGATTATAGCCGTAGCGAAGCATCCCCAAAAAAAGGCGGTTTTTTCGGCAGGGGAAAGGGTGGAGATGCTCAAAGTTGCAACTTCCGGGATTCCCCGGATAAATATCGAAAGTTTCGACGGCCTTCTGGTTGGTTATGTAAAAAGAAAAAAGGCCCGGGTAATGCTTCGGGGTTTAAGGATGATTTCCGACTTTGAATATGAGTTTCAGATGGCCCTGACTAATAGAAGACTGGATCCCGGGATTGAGACCATCTATATGATGCCCAATGAGGCCTACTGTTATCTTTCTTCCAAACTTATAAAGGAGGCCGCCTCCCTGGGAGCAAATCTAAGGGATTTTGTGCCCGTTTTTGTAGAGCAAAAGCTAAAGGCGCGGCTGGTAAAAAGGTCTAATCCTAAAGGATAGACTTTCATAATTCCACTTTACCGTAGGTGCTGTTGACGCAATGAAAGGTCTAAATGAATATCTTCGACAAAATTTATCAACGGGCAAAGAGCAATCCCAAAAAGATTGTTCTTCCCGAGGGCGATGAGCCGCGCGTCATCGAAGCTGCCGCAAATGCGGCGAAGGAAAATTTAGCCCGGGTCGTTCTTTTAGGCAGGACAGGCCTAATCCGGGAAAAGGCCGGGAAAAATAATTTAGATGCCGGTAAAATCGAGATTATCGACCCGGAGAAAGATAAAAAGCTTACCGATTATATTAATGCCTATTTGCAATTAAGAAGGCATAGAAAGGTAACTTATCGGCAGGCCGAAGTCTTATTTAAAGAAAACCTGACTTATTTTGCGGCCATGATGTTGCGGGAAGAGAGGGTAGACGGATTTGTTGCGGGCGCCTGCTATAAAACCTCAGATGTAGTCAGGGCGGCCTTCCACTGTATTAAGAAAGACCCTGCCCATTCTGTAGCCTCAGGTTCTTTCTTAGTTCAGATTAAAGATAGCAGTTATGGAGAAAAGGGCCTATTTTTATTTGCCGACTGTGCAATTGTGCCTTTGCCGAAAGTTCAAGAGTTGGCAGATATTGCTATAACTTCGGCTGAAACTTGGGTGGAAGTTACCGGCTTTCAACCTCGCGTGGCTATGTTGAGTTTTTCTACTAAAGGCTCCAGTTCCCATCCATGTTTAGATAAGGTCAGGCAGGCCTGCGAAATGGTAAAGAAGCAAAGGCCTGATTTAATTATCGATGGTGAGTTACAAGTTGACAGTGCAATAGAGCCCGAAATAGCCCGGATTAAAGCTGCGCAAAGCCCTTTATCCGGAAGGGCAAACATTTTAATTTTTCCTAATTTAGAGGCAGGCAATATCGCCTATAAACTGATGCAACGGCTTGCCCTGGCCAGAGTAGCGGGGCCGCTTATTCAGGGCTTATCCCGTCCCTGCAGTGATTTATCGCGCGGAGCGAGCTCCAAAGAGATTGTTGATGCTATTGCTGTAACCGTTGTGAGGGCACAGTGATATGTTAATTTTAGTGTTAAATTGCGGTAGTTCTTCCGTTAAATATCAACTTTATGATATGCCCGGAGAGATATGTCTGGCTAAAGGAATTGTGGAGAAAATCGGCGTAAAGACCCCGAATCATAATGCCGCAGTAAAAAGAATTATTTCTTCTATAAAAAAAATCAACGCCGTAGGCCATAGAGTTGTGCACGGGGGAGAGAGGTTCAAAGAATCTACTATCATAGATAAAGGAGTAATTAAGGCGATAAAACAGTATAGCCGGCTCGCTCCTTTGCATAATTCGCCGAATCTGGCGGGAATTTACGCTTGTAAGCGCTTATTTCCCCGCCTTGCCCAGGCGGCTGTCTTTGATACAGCCTTTCATCAAACTATGCCTGCTTATGCTTATCTTTACGGATTACCTTATGCTATCTATAAGAAGTACGGAATTCGCCGCTATGGTTTTCACGGCACCAGCCACCGCTATGTGGCAGGGGAGGCCGGCAAAATTTTACGCAGGCCCCTGAAATCCTTAAAGATTATTACCTGCCATTTAGGCAACGGTTGCAGCATTACGGCGGTAGATAAGGGGGAATCAGTTGATACCTCAATGGGATTTACCCCTTTGGAAGGGTTGGTTATGGGCACGCGCTGCGGAGACATTGACCCGGCAGCGGTTCTTTATCTTATGAAAAAAAAGAAGTTAAGCATTTCCCGCACCGATGAGCTTTTGAATAAATTCAGCGGCCTTCTGGGGCTTTCCGGCAAAAGCCGTGATATGCGGGATATCTTAAGCTCTGCTCATCGTGGAAATCAAAGGGCAAACCTTGCCCTGGAGGTCTTTATTTACAGGATTAGAAAATATATCGGCGCTTACATCGCCGCGATGAACGGTTGTGACGCCCTCGTCTTCACTGCCGGAATCGGAGAGAATAGCCCTTACGTAAGAAGAGAGGTTTGCCGGCATTTGTCTTCCTTAATTAAGAAGTTCAAGATGCGCATTCTGGTAATTCCCACTAATGAAGAATTAATGATTGCCCGGGACACATACCGGCTTGTAAGATGAAGATATACATAGACCAGATACCCGATACGGGATTGGAGCTCAGCGAAACTTGCGAGCCTTCCAGCTTAGAGCTGAACAGGCCGGATATAAGATTGACGGAGCCGATAAATATATCTGCCCGGATAAGCAAGGGGCCTGACTTTATTTCCGTGGAGCTTGCGATTGAGGCTTCGATGCGTTTTAATTGCAGCAGGTGCCTGGAAGAATTTACAGTCCCCAAGTCTTTAGAAACTAAATTGAATCTTCCGATAGAAAATAGAGATGTGATTGACCTCACTAATAATTTACGGGAAGAAATAATGTTGAATTACCCTTTAAAGCCGCTTTGCCGCCCTGAGTGCCGGGGGCTTTGTCCGGTTTGCGGCCGGAATTTGAATACAGGTAAGTGTAGCTGTAAACCGCGAGGAGAAAAAAATGGCTCATCCTAAAAGGCGTCATTCTAAAGCAAGGCGCGATAAAAGAAGGACGCACGATAAGTTAAACAGGCCGGATTTTGGTGTTTGTCCGCAATGCAAACGGCCTAAACTTCCCCATCGAGTTTGCCCGTATTGCGGATACTATAAGGGCAGGCAGGTTATTGAAATAAAACCTAAAAAGAAAAAACAAAAACGCTGAAATGAAAATTGTGCTTGATGGAATGGGCGGGGACAACGCCCCGTTCGCTACCGTAGAAGGCGCGGTGTTAGCCGCAAAGGAATTCGGCGCCCATATAATTATTGCCGGCATAAAAGATGTTTTAGAAAGAGAGTTATCTAAATACGGAAGCCACATTCCCAATATAGAAATACACCATGCCTCAGAGATTATTGATATGCATGATGCGCCGGCTGCCAGCGTCCGGAAGAAGAAAGACTCCTCGATTAATGCCGCTGTAAAATTAGTCAAAGAGGGCAAGGCCTCTGCTATGGTCAGCGCCGGCAATACCGGTGCGGTAGTTTGCGCTACGACTTTGTATCTTAGATTATTAAAAGGCCTGGAGAGGCCGGGCATAGCTATTGTTGCGCCTACCCTCAAAGGCGTCTCTTTAATCATCGACGTGGGGGCGAATATCGACCCTAAACCTGTCCACCTCCTCCAATACGGTATAATGGGAGATGTATACAGCAGGGCTATTTTGAAGAAGTTCAATCCTATTGTAGGTTTGTTGAATATCGGGCAGGAGGCCTCTAAAGGCACTGATTTTATCAAAAAGGCCTATGACCTTTTTGCCAAAAGCCGCTTAAACTTTATCGGTAATGTGGAAGGGCGCGACCTGTTTAACGGTAAATGCGATGTGATAGTCTGCGATGGATTTGTGGGCAATGTGGTGTTAAAGGTGAGCGAAAGCCTGGCGGAAAGCCTTAGCGCGTTACTTAAACGGGAGCTCGGCGAAAGCTTTATTACCAGGCTTGGCGCCTTATTCAGCAAATCAGCGCTTATGGCAATGAAAAGAGAGATGGATTATACCGAATACGGCGGCGCGCCTCTTCTGGGAATAGACGGGATTTGTATTATCTGTCACGGCTCATCTTCCGCAAAAGCGATTAAGAACGCGATTAAAGTAGCCGCAGAATTCGTCGATCATAAAGTAAATCAACATATCGTCGAGGCAATCGCCGGCTCTATGTTATAAACCGATGCTAAACGTTGCCTATATCTTTCCCGGCCAGGGCGCCCAGTATGTCGGAATGGGCGAAGAAGTCCAGCGCCGCTATCCGCCGGCAAAAGAGGTCTTTGAGCGCGCCAATAATGTTTTAGGTTTTGATTTAGCCGGGCTTATATTTAAAGGGCCGTTTGAAGAGCTTAGCAGGACACTCAATTGTCAGGTGGCAGTCTTTACTGTAAGCGTTGCCTGCCTTCGCGCTTTCCAGGCGCAGAAGCCAGGTATAAATGTAAGGTATACTGCCGGTTTGAGCCTGGGAGAATATACGGCATTGGTGGCGGCTGAGGCGCTCGATTTCGAAGAAGCCCTAAGATTGGTCCGCCAAAGGGCCCAATATATGGAGGAGGCCGCGCAGCAAAATCCAGGCGGAATGATTTCCCTGATTGGCCTGCCTTTAGATACTGTAAAGAAAATCTGCGAAGAAGCAAAAGTAGAGATTGCCAATCTGAATTGTCCGGGACAAGTAGTGATTTCCGGTAGTTTAGCCGCCTTAGAGAAGGCCAAGGACTTGGCGCGGGCCTGCGGCGCAAGGCGAGTTATCCCCTTGAAAGTGAGCGGTGCGTTTCACTCTTCTTTGATGACAAAAGCCGCTCAAAAATTGGCTAAAGTTTTAGAAGGGGTCAAAATTCGTCCACCCAGGATACCTGTAATAAGCAATGTTACCGCAGCAGAGGAGAACAGCCCGGAGGAGATTAAAGGCAATTTAGCCCGGCAGGTGGCTTCGGGGACACGCTGGGAGGATTCGATAAATTTTATCAGCTCTTGCGGAATAAGAAATTTTATCGAGATTGGCCCGGGTAAAGTATTGCGGGGGCTTTTGCGCAAGATAGACCCGCAGTTGAAGGTATATAATATTGAGACAGTTGAAGACTTAGAAAGCTTTAAGTAAGGAAGGAGGCAAACGATGCGTAAATTCTTTATCCTTGGTTTAATTGGTTTAGTCGGCATTGTCGCCAGTCTGGCCTTTGCCGAAGAAATCACCCTGACCACCTATTACCCCGCCCCTTATGGGGTATATAAGCAGTTAATTGCAACCCCTATAATGGGGACATGGTACCCGACTGCCCATGGTCCAAATACAGCCGGAGGACAACATATCCTCGTCACTTTCAACGCTGAGCAGTATGTCACGGACGCGTCGGCTTTCACAAATTTGGGTGGTACCTCTGGCATACGGGTAAACGTAGCTGGGTACTATCACGTTGAGTTTGTAACGCTAGTGTACCTGGGGGGAGCTGGTGACTACGGACATGTGTATTTAAGACGGAACGGAGGGGATATAGACCTTGACCACTCACATCATTCAGAGCGCGCTACTTGGGACGACCGACACTGTAGCTGGAAGGGATACATGGCAGCCAATGACTATATCCAGGTCAATATTTACCACCAGGTCGCCACGGCATACTGGTACCATGCTGGACCAACATACACTCGATTGACCATACAACGATTGAATTAGGTAAGGTAGGGAACACCCCGAAAGGAGGAGAAATGAGCAAGAAGATTTTTATTTTTTGTTTTCTATTTTCTTTGATTTTGTCTCCGGCGCGTTTTTCGCAAGCACAGCTACCACCTGCCACGCAAGCAGAGATGCTATCTTCACAGAAAGGACTCGAAAAACTAAAACAATCTGATCCTAAGATGTATCAGAAAATGTTACGCAGTAAAGAAGTCTCGACAAATATCCAAAAAATTATCGCTTCCTACCGGAGGAAAGAACTCTCTCTCGAACAGGCAAAAAAGAAACTCTATCCATTTGTAGAAAAAAACCTAAAAGATAGATTGGATAACATCGATACTAAAATAGCGGAATTAGAGCAAAAGTTAGAGAACTTAAAAAAGGCAAGGTCTGACTCTTCTCCAATGATTGAAAAAGAGATAGAGATGATTTTGGGAATCGGGGTAGCGATGCCAATGGTTCCTTAGTAAACTTTACGAAAATTATGCTTGGGACATAGGACATAGTACCGTTTTCCAAAGTAATCGGGAAGCTGACCTAAACCCAATCGGGAAAGTGTCCCAAATCTAATAAGGAGAGTTAATGATGTTATTAAAAGATAAAGTAGCCATAATCACGGGTGGGGCAAGGGGGATTGGTAAAGAGATTGCCTTAACCTTTGCCAGAGAAGGGGCAAAGGTGGCTATTGCCGATATAAACCCTCAAACATTAAAAGAGGCAGAGAAGGAAATCGCATCTTGCGGCGTTGAGGCCTTGGCCCTTACGGTTGATGTTACCGATTACACTCAAGTAGGGCAAATGGTCAATAAAACGCTTGACAAATTTAAAAAGATTGATATACTAATCAGCAACGCCGGCATAACCGCCGATGCTCTTTTGGTGCGGATGAAGGAGGAGGACTGGGATAGGGTCCTGGCAGTCAATCTAAAAGGGACATTTAATTGCACAAAGGCCGTATCCAGGGTAATGATTAAGCAAAGGAGCGGCAAGATCATCAACATCGCCTCTATCATCGGCTTAATCGGCAATGTCGGCCAGGCAAATTATGCAGCATCCAAAGCAGGCGTAATCGGCCTGACCAAAAGCGCAGCCAGGGAATTGGCCCCGCGCGGCATTAATGTGAATGCAATTGCCCCCGGGTTTATCCAGACAGAGATGACTCAGCGCCTGCCTGAGGAAGTAAAATCTAAGATGCTGGAAGCAATACCGTTAAAGAAGTTTGGCCAGCCTCGCGATGTAGCAAGATTAGCCGCGTTTTTGGCAAGCGATGAGGCCGGTTATATTACCGGACAGACAATTTGTGTTGACGGAGGAATGGTTTAGGAATTATAAAGGAGGAAAAAAGATGGCATTAGCCGAGGAAGTAAAGGCAATCATCGCGGAACAGTTGGGCGTTAAGGTAGAAGAGGTTACGGATAAGGCCTCGTTTGTAGATGACCTTGGCGCAGATTCGCTGGATACAGTCGAGCTGGTTATGGCTTTGGAGGAAAAATTTGGGGTGGAGATTCCCGACGAAGACGCGGAGAAAATGACCACCGTAGGCGAGGCCATTAAGTATCTTGAGGAAAAAGCAAAGAAGTAGGTTATGGACAGAAGAAGAGTCGTAATTACCGGCTTAGGGGTAATATCTCCCGTAGGTAACAGTATAGATGAATTTTGGAGCTCCCTTATTGCCGGCAAAAGCGGCATCAGCAGGATTACCCAGTTTGACCCCGCTCAATATGATTCACAGATAGCCGGTGAAGTAAAAGGTTTTGAGCCCTCCCCGCACATCTCTCCCAAAGATAAAAGAAGAATGGATAAGTTTGTGCAATATGCCTTAGTTGCCGCGCATCGGGCCGTCGCAGATGCAGGAATCGATTTTAAAAAGGATGATCCCTACCAAACAGGGGTGCTCATCGGCTCAGGGATTGGTTCTTTGTATACTGTTCAGGAGCAGACTAAGGTCTTGATGACAAAAGGCCCTTCTAAAATGTCGCCTTTTACCATTCCTATGCTTATTGTAAATATGGCTTCTGGTTGGATAGCCATTTCTTTTGGTGTCAAGGGTCCGAACTCTGCTGTAGCTACGGCCTGTGCTTCCGGAGGACATGCAATTGGCGATGCCTTTAAGATTATTCAGCGCGGCGCTGCCCAGCTGATGATTACCGGAGGAACAGAGAGTTGTATTTGCCAGACAGGAGTGGGCGCCTTTTGTGCGATGAAGGCCTTGTCTACAAAGAATAATGAACCGGAGAAGGCTTCAAGGCCATTTGATAAGAATCGCGATGGATTTGTTATAGGTGAAGGCGCAGGCGTAGTGATATTGGAAAACCTGGAACATGCCCAAAAGCGCAATGCTCCCATTTATGCGGAGATTATAGGCTACGGAATGAGCGGCGATGCCTATCATATGACCGCCCCTGACCCTGAAGGTGAAGGAGCGGCGCGGGCAATGAGTGAGGCGCTGGGCGATGCCCGGATTAGACCGGAAGATATCTCCTACATTAATGCCCATGGAACCTCTACGCCCCTTAACGATAAAGTAGAAACTCTGGCGATAAAAAAGGTCTTTGGTAAGTTTGCCCAAAAGATACCCATTAGCTCTACCAAGTCAATGACAGGCCATCTCCTGGGTGCCGCAGGAGGCGTGGAATTTGTGGCTTGCTGTCTATCTATCAAGAATAATATTATTGCTCCTACTATTAATTATGAAACACCTGACCCGGATTGCGACCTGGATTATGTGCCGAACACAGCGCGAGAGGCTAAAGTAGATATAGCGCTCTCCAATTCTCTGGGGTTTGGCGGCCATAATGCAACGCTCCTAATACGGAGATTTAAATAATGGATTATCAATTGAAGGAGCAACAGATAATGATTCGCGATTTAGCCAGACAGATTGCCCGGGAGAAGATTAAGCCCAGGGCCGCTGAGTATGATGAGAAGGAGGAGTTTCCCTGGGAGATAATGAAGGTTCTGGCCAAAGCTGATTTGTTTGGCATATATATAGAAGAAAAATACGGCGGCACAGGGGGAGGGGTATTAGAGCTGGCTATTGCTACGGAAGAGTTATCCCGCGCCTGTGCAGGGACAGCGGTATGCTTCGCTGCCAGTGCCCTGGGGACATATCCGATTATTTTGTTTGGCAGTGAAGAGCAGAAGAAAAAATATTTGCCTGATTTGGCCGGCGGAAAAAAGTTGGCTGCCTTTGCCTTAACAGAGGCTCAAGCCGGAAGCGATGCCGGCAATATTCAAACCACCGCACGCAAAGAAGGCGATTGCTATGTCTTAAACGGCACCAAACAGTGGATTACCAACGGCGGAGAGGCAGAAATTTATACTGTTATTGTTATGACGGACAGAAATAAAGGCGCCCGCGGAGCCAGCGCCTTTATAGTGGAGAAAGATACGCCCGGATTTACCTTTGGCAAAAAAGAGAAAAAGCTGGGTATCCGCGCCTCGGCAACCAGGGAATTGGTATTTACTGATTGCAAGCTCCCTAAAGAGAACTTAATAGCCAGAGAAGGTATGGGCTTTATTGTGGCGATGAAGACATTTGATTCTTCCCGCCCGGGCGTTGCCGCCCAGGCAGTAGGCATTGCCCAGGGGGCGTTAGATTTAGCTATTGAGTATGCCCGCCAGAGAGTCCAGTTCGGCAAACCGATTTCTTCTTTTCAGGGAATCCAATTTATGTTGGCGGATATGGCCTGCGAGATAGAAGCCGCACGCTCTTTAGTATATGCGGCTTGCCGGCATATAGAAAGCGGCGCAAAAAATGTGGCCAAAGAGTCGGCTATGGCCAAACTCTTTGCCTCGGATGTTTGTATGAAGGTAACTACCGACTGCGTGCAGATATTCGGCGGATACGGCTATATGCGCGATTACCCCATTGAGAAGTTTATGCGCGACGCCAAGATTACCCAGATTTACGAAGGGACCAATCAGATTCAGCGCGATATCATCGCCCGCCACTTGATTAGAGAATCGATAACTGCTAAAGATAAGTCATAAGTCATAAGTTGTAAGTCATAAGTTATAAGTTATAAGTCATACCGCTTATTCTTATGACTTATTCATTTTGAGTGAAATGAAAAATGAATATTATTGTTTGCATCAAACAGGTGCCTGAGACCACAGATATCAAAATCGACCCCCAGACCAATACCTTAATTCGGGAAGGGGCCTCCAGCATTATTAATCCTTACGATATGTATGCCATAGAAGAGGCGTTGAGGATTAAGGAAAAGTCGCAGGGTAAGGTGACTGTGATTACTATGGGCCCGCCGCAGGCAGAAAGTGCAATCCGCGAAGCCATATCTTTGGGTTGTGATGAAGGAGTCCTTATAACCGATAGGGCCTTTGCCGGAAGCGATACCCTGGCTACGAGTTATACCCTGGCATGCGTTATAAGAAAGCTCGGCAATTTCGATTTAGTTATCTGCGGTAAACAGGCAATGGACGGCGATACTGCCCAGGTCGGCCCGGGGATTTCTGTGCAGCTGGATATCCCCCAGGTTACTTATGTCAAGAAAGTTGAGAAGATTGATAAGAATTTTGCCCGGGTAGAAAGAATGACCGAAGAGGGTTACGAAATAATCGAGACGCCGCTTCCTTGTCTTTTTACCGTAGTAAAGGAAATAAACGAGCCCAGGCTTGCCTCGCTAAAAGGAAAGATGCGGGCAAAAAAGGCCGAAATAGCTATCTGGAATAGTAAAGATATCCAGGCTGACCCCGAGCGGCTCGGCCTCGGTGGTTCGCCTACCCAGGTTATCAAGATATTCAGCCCGCCGCCCCGCAAAGGCGGTCAGATTTTCCAGGGCTCGACTGAAGAAGTGATAGATAAATTGACTAATATTCTTAAGGATATAGTTAGCGGGTGTAACTAAATGGGCATTGAGGTCTTAAAAGACAAGTGTAGCGGTTGTAAACTTTGCGTAAAGGCCTGCCCTTTTGCGGCAATCGGCATAGAAGATAAACTCGCAGTTATCGATTTAGACAAATGCACACTTTGCGGCGCCTGCGTAGACGCCTGTAAACTTGGCGCAATTCTTTTAGAGAAAGAGACAGCTGTAGCCCACAAGTTGAGCCCGGAGCAACTTTCTCAATATAAAGACGTCTGGGTATTTGCTGAACAGAGAAATGGCATTGTGCAGAGCGTGGTTTTTGAACTTCTGGGTAAAGGCCGAGAATTGGCCGACAAATTGGGAGTAAGGCTTTGCGCCGTTTACTTAGGAGAAAATACCGGCGACCAAGTAGAGCAACTCGTCTTTCGCGCTGCGGATCTGGTCTATGTTGCAGAGTCCCCTAAATTAAAGGATTATTCTTCTCGAACCTACGGCGATATTCTTGCCCAGTTAATCCTGGAACATAAACCCGAGATTGTCCTTTGCGGAGCCACCAGTGTCGGCCGTTCTCTTATTCCCCGCGTTGCGGCGACAATAGGGACCGGCCTTACCGCTGATTGCACGGGGCTGGCGATTGACCGGGAAAGGCGCCTACTTCTTCAGACCCGTCCGGCCTTCGGCGGCAATATTATGGCTACGATTATTTGTCCCCATCATCGCCCACAAATGGCTACTGTCCGGCATAAAGTTATGCCGGAGGCAGCAATAGATAAGTCGCTTAAAGCCAGGATAATTAAGAAATATATTGCTGAAGATAAAATAGTTTCGCGAACAAAACTGGTGGATATCGTCAGGGAAGTAGAGCCTACTGTAAATATTACCGAGGCCAATATTATTGTTTCCGGAGGAAGAGGCCTGCAGGGAGCGGATAATTTTAAGTTGCTTCAGGATTTGGCCTTAGTTTTGGGAGGCGCAGTGGGGGCATCGCGTGCGGCTGTGGACAGTGACTGGATTCCCTATTCCCATCAAGTTGGTCAGACCGGAAAGACCGTATGCCCGAAAATTTACATTGCCTGCGGCATCTCAGGGCAGATTCAACACCTGGCGGGGATGCAATCTTCCGAAGTTATTATCGCCATCAACAAAGACCCGCAGGCCCCTATCTTTAATATCGCCACTTACGGCATAGTAGGCGACCTTTTCGAGGTAATTCCCGCCTTAACTGCTAAGTTCAAGCAGGTTCTCAGCAAGTAAGAACTTTATATTACTTTATATTTAATAATAGTTCTTGACAAAGGAATATAGTTGTGGTATCTTAAGTGAAGACATAAGTTATGGAGCTTTATATAGCATTGAACGACATAGCTTATATGTCTGAACTTATCCCCCCTTCTTGCTTTCGCAAGAAAGCAGGGGGGATTAATTCGCACAAACTAACGAAGATTAACTAAAGGAGATGGACCCCGCACCTTTTTGGTATTCACTCGGCTTTTTAAATAAAGTTTTAA
>JAHIIS010000006.1 GCA_018899075.1 Candidatus Omnitrophota bacterium
TGCCCATTGCCGCCAGGGCAATCATCAGAACGCTAAAGCCCGAGCTGATAAAATGCACGGAATCAAAAGACAAAAGTTTAGGCTCTTTGACAAACCAGAGAAAGATAATTCCCACGATAGTCAGATTAAAGAGGTTACTGCCAAAGAGGTCGCCCAGGGCCAAATCCAAAGCGCCTATTTTCACGGCGCTGACAGCCACGGCCAATTCCGGCAAAGAGGTAACCACGGCCAAAAGCATAAGGCCGACAAAAGTGCGGCTGAGCTTTATAAGCTGGCCAATCTTTTCCCCATAGATACAAATCCTGTATCCGGAAAATACCACGACTGCCGCACAAACTATAAATTTTAACCAGAGGAGAAACATAACTCTATTTTCCTGCGAAACGTTTCCTTTCCGCCAGCAAAATGATATCTCTTAATTCTTCGTTATTGCGCGCAGTGAGCCACTTTTCATCAAACTCTTTATCCTGGGCAATCTGGGCAATGGCCGCCAGGGCGCGCAGGTGGAAATTACGCTCGTCCCGCGTGCCGACGAGCACAAAAATAGTATGCACCGGGGGAGAATCCTCGGAAAAGGCAACCCCAACCCTCGCCCGGACTAAACAGACACTGAATTTATGCCTGCCTTCAATGATAATATGAGGGATGGCCAGGCCCGGCCTGATGATGGTATGAGACTCCTCTTCCCGCTGAATAAACAACTTAGTCAACTTCTCAGGCTCAATTCCTAATTTTGCGGCAAGGAAGCTGCTTACTTCTTTAAAGAACTCATCCCTCGATAAAGAGCGCTCTAAATCTAAAACCACGCTTTCCTTGATTAGATGGTCAAACCTGTCTTCGACAATTTCATCCCGCTCTCTGATGATTCCTTTTAATTCCTTTGCCAGTTGGCCCGAAGTTAATTCCTTATTCAGGATGCGCTCAATAACATGGATTAACCCGAATTCTCTTCTCGCTCTTGCGCGCGCATAAAACAAATACCAGACCAATCCTGCCCCGATAAGCAGGCTGCTTAAAAGCAGGATAAAACGCCCCATTTCCGCAAGCAAGAATCCGCATCCAACAATTCCCAGTATCTGTATTCCCGGATAGAGAGGAGAACGAAATTTCGGTTGATAATTTTGCAGTTTGCTTTCCCGCATAATAATCACGGCGATATTGGTGAATATAAAAAGCAGGATTAACAATTGCGAAGCAACCTTAACTAACAATTCTAATTTTAAAAATACTATAGCCGCGAGCATAAACGCCCCGGTGAAAAGTATAGAATAGTGAGGCGTGGCAAACCTGGAGTTTACCTTTTCAAAAAGCCCGGGAAGGAGCTTGTCCCTGCTCATAGCTAAAGGATAACGCGACGCAGAGATAATGCCGGCATTAGCGGTGGAGACAAAGGCCAGAATGGCTGCCAGCGCCATAATGACTACGCCGCCGGTTCCGGAAAAGCTGCGGGCTGCATCGGAAATAGGAGTCAGGCTATATTGAAGCTGCTCCTGCGCAAGTAATCCCGTAGTGACAAAGGCAACCAGGGCATAAAGTATGCCCACCAGAACTAAAGACAAAATCATCCCTAACGGTATGTTGCGCGCGGGATCCCTTATCTCTTCGGCGATGCTGGCAATCTTGGTCAACCCACCATAGGAGATAAACACAAAACCGGCGGTAGCAAAGATTGAAGCAATACCAAAAGGCGCAAACGGAGTATATCTCTCGATATGGATAGAGGGAAACCCTAAAAATATATAAAACAGAAGCGCCGCTAATAATCCCGAAACCAGAACGACCTGCGTCCTGGCTGCCTGTTTGATGCCGACAAGATTAAGAGCTATAAAGAACAGGCATAAAGCCGCGGCCATCGTTTTTACAGGGAAATGGGCGATTAATTCTACATAAACAGCCATACCTATCAGGGCAAAAGCTGCCTTCAGGCTCAATGAGAACCAGCTGCTCAAACCGCCGATGACCCCGGCAACAGAACCCATACTTCTACTGATGTAAAAATAGTCGCCTCCGGCCCTGGGCATAGCGGTAACCAGCTCGGCCTTGCTAAAGACGGTAGGAATAGCAATAAAGCTGGCCAATATGTAGGAAAGAAACAAGGCCGGCCCCACCTTCGCTGAGGCAATCCCCGGTAAAATAAATAATCCGGAACTAATCATTGCCCCCGAGGCAATGCAAAATACATCCAGAAGCCCCAGCTCTCTTTTTAATTTTTCTTCCATAGTTCTTATCGTCCGTCATTGCGAGCATTGCTGCGCAATCTCAAGGAAAGGGATTGCTTCGTCGCTATCGCTCCTCGCAATGACAGTTTTAGTGGCGGAGAGGCCGGGATTCGAACCCGGGGATCCGGTATAACCCAGATCAATCGCTTAGCAGGCGATCCGATTCAACCAACTCTCGCACCTCTCCTACTTCTTCCCTTGCGCCCTTTGCTTTCGAAAGAACTTACCTATCAACGAGGCGCAATCCTCTTCCAAAATCCCTCCGGCGATATTGATTCGATGATTTAATTTACGATGGCTGGCAATATTCATTACCGAACCGCAGGCCCCGGCCTTGGGGTCGGCTGCGCCGAAAACCAGGCGCTTTATTCTCGCCCAGACCATCGCCCCTGCGCACATAGGACAAGGTTCTATTGTAACATAAAGCGTGCAGTTTAGCAACCGCTCGCTTTTCAGAGAATTCGCCGCCTGGGTGAGGGCAATCATCTCCGCGTGCGCCGTAGGGTCGCGGAGCAAGCGGGTCTGATTATGGGCGCGGGCAATGATTTTGCGCTTGCATACCACTATCGCGCCAACCGCAACCTCATCTAAATCAAATGCTTTCCGGGCCTCCTTTAAGGCCTCAGACATATAAATTTCGTCTATCTTCATAACAAAGGGCAGCGGCGAAGTAGAACGCGCCCGGGCCGGCTCGAACGGCCAACACCCAGTTCCGTAGACTGGTGCTCTATCCAATTGAGCTACGGGCGCAAATCCATAAATTTATCGGTTATTTACCCTCGGGTTTAGCGCGGGTGACAGATTGAATCAAACTTCTCTCAATATTCATCGTGCAACTGTCTTGCCCCTTGGCATTACTTTTATCTTAACCTTGGCCAAGCCTTTTTTAACCATACCGAGCTCGCGCGCTGCCGCTTGAGATAGGTCAATAATTCTTCCTCTCTTGTAAGGCCCACGGTCGTTTATCCTTACTATCACCTGGCGGTTATTGCTCATATCCGTAACTTTTACCACTGTGCCGAAAGGCAGGCTGCGATGGGCGGCTGTCAATTTATCCGGGTCGTATATTTCGCCGTTGGCTGTCTTTTTTCCCCTGAACTCCTCGCCGTACCAGGAGGCCACCCCCACCTGAGCGTAGCGATCAGTTAGAATTCCGATTAAATTGAGGGCCAAAAATATAGCAACTATGTATATTAATAAAACTATAGACTTTTTTGCCATTTTAATCCGCTTTCAGGGAAAGCTACATTATTCTTGTTTAAGTATATCCAGATAGCTTTTATACGCGAACATTCTATTGCGTTCTTTTCCCGTTATTTCTTTAAGGATATTCAATTTGACAAGTTTCATACATATATCGTCCGCTGTAGGGAATGTTACATTCATCATTTTAACTATATCTTTAACAGATATAATTGGCCTATCAAATAATACCTCGTGCAAAAAGGTTGCCTTTGATGATTTTTTATAGGTTTTATTAATTCTGGCTTTGTCTTCGTTTTGAAGTTTTATTATTTTATGAGATGTTTCTGCAGCTTCATCTGCAACATAAATAATGCCTTTTAGAAAAAATTTTATCCAGGATTCGAAATCGCCATTATCCCTAATAGCCATAAGGCGGTCATAATATTCCAGCCGATTTTGTTTAAAATAATGACTTAAATAAAGTAGTGGTTTCTTTAATATCTCCTTATAAGATAGGAAAAATGTTATAAGCAATCTTCCTACCCGTCCGTTTCCATCCAGGAACGGATGGATAGTCTCAAATTGAGAATGTATAAGAGCACATTCTATTAGTAACGGATATGTTAATTCAGAATGCATATATTTCTCAAATTCACCCATGGCTTGCATCATTTCATGCGGAGGAGGAGGAATAAAGCGAGCCGTGTTCAACGCGCATCCTTTAGGGCCTATCCAATTCTGGGTCTTTCTAAAATCGCCCGGAGTTTTATCTCTGCCTCTTACGCCTTTCATCAACTCAGCATGTATTTCTCTAATCAACCTGAGAGACAAAGGCAATTGATTTATTCTTTTTAAACCATAATTCATTGCCCGCACATAATTCACTACCTCGGCTACATCATTTGCCAAAATCCTGGGCCTACTTTCAGATTCATACTCTAATATATCTTCTAATGAGGCTTCAGTTCCTTCTATTTGCGAACTCAACACCGCTTCTTTTCTCACATACATAGCAACAAACAAATCCGGATTGGGCAGGGTCTCTGATATGCCCGAAAGCCGGCCGATGGCAGTATCCGCCTTTGAAAGTAATTCTATCGTCTCGGCATCAAGATTTAAAGGAGACTTTGGCGGAAGCGGCTTTGGTATAAATGCCCTATATCCCTGTTGCTGAGCTACGTCTATTCCTGCTCTATCTTTCTCCATAACAAATATAAGTATATCCTACTATTAAAGAAATGTCAAGTTTTCTTTAATAATATTTATACTATTAAACTTTCCCTTAATAATATGCAAAATGATGCTATCTTATTAAAAAAATATGCTAATTCCTTTAATTAAGTACAATGAGTTGGTACCCGGTACGTATACTAAACAAATTTATCTGCTTATTTTTAGTATTTTATATTTTAAAATTCCTGCGGGAACGTTTATCTCTACAATTTCGCCGACTTTGTGCCCTAACAATGCCCGGCCCACAGGAGAAGTTGTGGAAATCTTTTTCTGGGCAAAGTTGGCTTCCAGCTCAGCAACCAACGTATATTTAAGGTCCTCTTTCGTATCTAAATCTTTCAGGGTTACAGTGGCGCCAACTAAGGCTTGGTCTTTAGGAATGTCACTATCATCAAGAATCTGGGCATTGGCCAGCTTCTGTTCCAGCTCAAAAATATGTTTTTCGTTTAGGCCCTGCGCTTCTTTAGCGGCATCATACTCGGCATTTTCGCTTATATCTCCCTGCTCACGAGCCTTACCGATTTCCCTGGATAATTCCCGGCGGCGCACCTTTTTTAAATATTCAAGCTGCTTCTTGAACTTCTCATATCCTTCCGGAGTTAAATGCATCTTATTCATTACGAGCTCCCTTTCTCTCTTTATATTGCCTACCTGTATCAGCGGCGCGTAGCCTTAGAGACGTTCCCCAAATTGTTCGAGACACTATCTTATTCCCAATCGGGACAGTGTCTGTTAGCGTTCGAAATCAGCGGCCTTATGCAAAGAAGTCGCCCTGGACAGCTTTCTGCTCTTCTCTTCTTTTTGCCACCAGGTTGCAGTATTCGCAATTTGCGCTTGACTTGGGTATTGGAGATGCTAGCAACGCGGCTGCGTCTTTAACTATTCTTTTAGCTGATTCAATATTGGTTTCTATTTTTATCGGCTCAACATGGAATTTCACAACACTGTCCTGTCGGACCTCTTCAGGCCAATAATAAAGCAAATACGCTAGGCCTTTTGTCTTAAAACCACAAGATTCTAGCATTAAGCAATAGCAATCAAGTTGATTTTGATAATATTTTCTAGGATCATCTTTTAATGCTGAACCCCTTGTCTTGTAATCCAAAGGGATATAACAACCGTTTTCCACCAGGCAATCGTCTAACGCACCTATTAATGTGGCATTTGAACTCTTATCCTCATAGCGCAAATCACTGTTGCGCCAATTTCTCCATTTTTCTAAGGTTGCCAGGTTAGTAAAGAGTTTTCCTGCTACCTTACCTTGAACTTCAGGAGGTAATTGGTTATTTAACCGATACTTATCAAAATATTTCTTAATGACCAGGTCCATGCCCCCAGGCAAAGACGGAAATATGCCACGTGGTCTTTTTATGCGCCTAACCTTTTCGAGCCAGAAGCACCGCGGGCAGTCGAGAAAAAGATTTAAAGATGAAGGAGACAGTCTAATTTGTTCCATTTGTGAATTATTTCTCTTGTTTCCCTTGCTGAGAATACAGGCTTTTAAATTCGTTTAAATCATTTAATTCTAATATTACGGGCTGCTTTGAAGAAGAGGCTTTGCCAAAAACTACAGCA
>JAHIIS010000116.1 GCA_018899075.1 Candidatus Omnitrophota bacterium
AATCCCTCTTTGGCCTTTGCCAGAGTTGTCTCTTTATTTACGCCGGATGAGATAAAACGTCCTCAAGGGATACATCCGGCCGCGGTGCTCGCTAAAGATGTAAAACTGGGAAAGGGTGTGGCTATTCAGGCCTGTTGCGTGGTTGAAGAGGGCGCAGAAATAGGCGCAGGCACTATTCTCTACGCGGGAGCCTATGTGGGCCAGTATACAAAGATAGGCAGGGATTGTATAATCTATCCTTATGTATCTATCCGGGAAAAGGTGAGCATCGGCAATCGCGTAATTATTCATAACGGCACGGTTATCGGCAGCGACGGGTTCGGTTTTGCCAAAGTGCGGGGGATTCATCACAAGATTCCCCAGATAGGCACGGTGGTAATTGAAGACGATGTGGAGATTGGCGCCAATGTGACCATCGACCGGGCGCGTTTTGACAAAACTGTCATTGGCCGGGGCGCCAAAATCGACAACCTTGTGCAGATTGCCCACAATGTGGTAATCGGCGAAGGCTCTATTATTGTCGCCCAGGCAGGCATCTCCGGGAGCACGGTAGTGGGCAAAAATGTAACGCTGGCCGGGCAGGCCGGCCTCGTCGGCCATATCACGATCGGCGAGGGCGCCGTTGTCGCAGCCCAGGCCGGGGTAACCAAGAATGTCCCTGCCCATACCTGCGTTTCCGGATATCCGGCCAAGCCGCACCACATCGCTAAACGAATAAATGCCTGTGTGCAGAGACTCCCCGATTTATTTAAAAAGGTGGCGCAGTTAGAAAAATGGAGCAGCAAAAAACTATAAAAAGGGAAGCTAAAGTTAAAGGGACCGGTATCCATACGGGCAAGAAGGTAGAGCTCTGTTTCAAGCCGGCAGAAAAAGACACGGGGATAAATTTTATCCGCGTAGATTTAGCGGATAGGCCCGTTATTCCCGCATCTATCTCTAATGTCATAGAGAAAAGCCTTAGGTCTCGCAGGACCTCCCTGGGTGCGGGCCTGGCCGAGATTCATACTGTGGAACACCTGCTTTGCGCCCTTTTCAGCCTGGGAATAGATAACATTATTATTGAAGCAACGGCAGAGGAGGTTCCTGCCCTGGACGGCGGGGCGCTTAGTTTTTACAGGATTTTGCGTAAGGCCGGGATTGTCGAGCTGGAGGGCGCCAAGAGAGAGTTTACGCTTCGCGAGCCTTTGTGGCTCAGAGAAGACGACGCCTTTTTGGCAGCTTTTCCCGGTGATAGTTTTAGAATTTCCTATACCCTAAGTTATCCGGAGGCCTCTTTAAATCAGTATTTAAATCTCACGGTAACCGAAGAGACTTTTGCCCGGGAACTCGCCCCTTGCAAGACCTTTTGCCTGGAAAGCGAAGTGGGGCAGTTGCGTGCCCAGGGGCTGGGCCGGGGGGCGACGGTAGAAAATACCGTTATTGTCGGAAAGTCCGGCGTGGTCAAAGGCAAGCCTACTTTTCCCGACGAGTTTACCCGCCACAAGGTCTTGGATTTGGTCGGCGATTTCTGTCTCCTCGCCCCTTCCATCAAGGCTCATGTGGTAGCGGTAAAAAGCGGACACCCTTTAAATATCAAGTTCCTGAAGATGTTAGATAAGGCCGGACAAAAATACGGATTGTCCGCAGCGCCCGCCGGGGAGGGCCCCGGGGATCTCGTGCCTCCCTTTGACATAGAGAAGATTATGCGGATTTTGCCGCACCGCTATCCTTTTCTTTTAGTGGATAGAGTCCTGGAGTTTCAAGAAGGCAGGCGTATCGTGGGCGTCAAGAACGTAACCATCAATGAACAGTTCTTTACGGGACACTTTCCCGGCCGGCCGGTAATGCCGGGGGTCCTGATTATTGAGGCTATGGCCCAGACCGCCGGAATCCTGATGCTTTCCCGGCCGGAAAATCAGGGCAAACTTGCCTACTTTATGAGTATGGATAAAGTCAAGTTCCGCAAGACAGTAGTCCCCGGAGACCGCCTCCTCTTAAAAATCGATGTCGTGAGAATAAAGTCAAGGACCATTCAGATTCGCGGTGCGGCCTATGTGGAAGACAAAATAGCTGCCGAGGCCGACCTGATGTTCAGCCTGGTGCCTAAACAATGATTAATGCCAATATCCAGTCAACCGCGCAGATTGCTCCCGGCGCTCAGTTAGCTTACGACGTAGAAGTCGGCCATTACACCATTATCGGCCCCGAAGTTAAAATTGGCCGGGGCAGCCGCATAGGCGAACACTGTGTAATCACGGGCAATACTACAATCGGTGAAAATTGCCGGATTTTTACGGGAGCCGTAATCGGCAGCATCCCCCAGGACTTGAAATATAAGGGCGAGAAGGCCGAGGTTATCGTCGGAGACAATAATGTTATTCGGGAATATGTAACGATAAATCTGGGAACGGCCGCCAGCGGCAAGACCGTTATCGGGAACAATAATCTCATTATGGCCTATGCCCATATCGCTCACGATTGCGTAATCGGCAATTACGTAATTCTGGCCAACGTGGGTACTCTGGCCGGGCACATCGTTATTGAAGACAGGGCTATCCTCGGAGGCTTAGCCGCCGTGCACCAGTTTGTGCGCATCGGCGCTCTTTCGATTGTCGGAGGCTGTTCCAAAGTCATTCAGGATATCCCTCCGTATTCAATGTGCGACGGCCACCCCGCGCGGGTGCGCAGCTTAAATAAAGTCGGCCTTGAGCGCGCCGGAATAAGCAAGGAGGCCAGGGCCAACCTGAAACACGCCTTTACCATTCTATTCACTTCCGGCCTGACCGTTCCCCACGCCCTGAAAAAGGTGGAAAAAGAGCTCGCCCGCACTGCCGAAGTTGCCTACCTGATCGATTTTATCAAGAATTCCCAACGGGGCATCTGCCGATAAATTCCTATGAGTGAACGAATTGGTCTAATTGCGGGAAACGGTCAGTTTCCCGTGCTTTTTGCTAAAAGCGCCCTCTCTTGCGCAAGAGAGGTTGTGGCCATAGCCGTGCGCGAAGAGACAACCCCCGAACTGGAAAAATATGTCCAGAAGACCTACTGGATTGGGGTGGGCGAGCTTAAAGAATTTTTCCGGATTCTGAAAAAAGAAGGGCTGAAAAAGGTGGTCATGGCCGGCCAGATCAGGCCGGCGCATATCTTTGACGAAAATATTTCTATGGACGGGGATTTAAAGAGGTTCTTAAAAAAGGCCAAAGACAAAAGGGCCGGTTCATTGTTAGGTGAAATTGCCGCAATGTTAAGAAAAATGGGAATCAGGCTCCTGGATTCCACCACCTTTTTAAAAGGCCATCTTACGCCGCGGGGCATTTTAACCAATCTTAAGCCTGCGCCTTCACAGTGGCAGGATATCCGTTTTGGCGCAAGCATCGCCAGGCGCCTCGCCCGCTTGGACGTCGGCCAGACCGTGGTGGTGAAGGACAAGGCCGTTCTGGCTGTTGAGGCCATTGAAGGCACCGACGAGACAATAAGGCGCGGGGGCGCTTTAGCCGGCGCCGGGGCGGTGGTAGTTAAGGTAAGCAGGCCCCGCCAGGATATGCGCTTTGACGTCCCTTTCGTGGGGCCCGGGACAATAGATTCTTTAGTTGCGGCATCCTGTGCGGTGCTGGCGATGCAAGCCGGCAAGACCATCCTCTTTGAAAAAGACGCCTGCCTCAAAATTGCCGACGAGAACAACATCTCCCTTGTCGGCATATAGTATCGTACCGTTTTCCAAACTAATCGGGAAGCTGCCCCAAACCTAATCGGGAAACTGTCCCCTGTCAATCTTTACTCGGTGTTTTTGCTTCGCTCGCTGCAATTTTTTGCCGACTTTTAGCACTTAACAGCTCTCTCATTTTGCGACTATCGCTGTAGCCTCGCCATTCGCTCGCTGTAAGTGCTCAAAAGTCAAATGCCTTAAAATTGCTGAGGCTCGCTTCGCAATAAACACCTCGCAAAGATGAAAGAGCCCTAGTAACCTGTTTACTTTTTTGGTCTTGCGTTGTATAATTAAATGAAGCCCAGACTTATGGAACGAAGTGAACATAAGTCTGTGGCTGAATTTATTGCGAGGAGCGCAGCGACGAAGCAATCTTCACGCTTGAGATTGCTTCGGTTGCCTTCGGCAACCTCGCAATGACGGTTTTTGGGGACCGCAATGAACAAAATTTGCAAACAGACAATTTTAATTCTGGCGGCGATATCTATTTGTATTTTTCTAAATATTTTGTTAAACGGGAAAGACTCAGTCAACGCGGCTGGCAAACCTTTACTCGGCAAACGCGAGGCCTTGTATTATACAAAGATAGACGATAAAACTGTGCAATGCGGGCTCTGTCCGCGCAGGTGCCTCCTGATGGAGGGGATGCGCGGGGCCTGTCGGGTCAGGCAGGCCGGGGGCGGCAAACTCTATACTTATGTGTACGGGAATCCTTGCGCCTACCATATCGACCCCATTGAAAAAAAGCCCGTCTATCATATGCTGCCCGCAACCGCTTCTTTTTCTATCGCAACCGCCGGCTGCAATTTGCGCTGCAAATTCTGCCAGAACTGGACCATCTCCCAGCGGCCCCCGGAAGAGACCGATAATATCAAAATGATGCCGCAGGAGGTTGTGGAGCAGGCGCTGAAAAATAACTGCTCTTCTATCGCTTATACCTATTCAGAGCCGATAATCTTTTATGAGTATATGCTGGACACGGCTAAACTGGCAAGAGATAAGGGGCTGAAGAACGTAATGGTTACCGCCGGCTATATAAATGAGGAACCTCTGAGGCAGCTTTGTAAATATATCGACGCCGCTAATGTGGACTTAAAGGGTTTTGACAAAAAGTATCTTCGGGAAATTTGCGGCGAAGAACTTGAGCCTCTTCTGGAGGCATTAAAGATATTTAAAGAAGAAGGGGTGTGGCTGGAGCTAACTAATCTGATTGTGCCCACCTTAAATGACGATATGGAAACAATTGAGAAGATGTGTATCTGGATTAGAGATAATTTAGGCGCAGAAACCCCCCTTCATTTTTCCCGCTTTACTCCGATGTATAAATTAAGAAATCTTTATCTTACGCCTGCTTCCACGCTGGAAGAGGCGCGCGAGGTGGCAAAAAGGGTGGGATTGAAATATGTATATATAGGAAACGTGCCCGGCCATCCCGCCGAGAATACCTATTGCCCCGATTGCCGGGCTCTGCTTATCGAAAGGCTCGGTTTTTCTGTTAAGCAGAACAATATTGTTGAAGGAAGATGTAAATTCTGCGGCCGCCCGATTCCGGGAATCTGGTAAAAAATGAAGAAATCAGTCATATTCGCCATATTTCTAATCGGCTTTACAGCGCTGAGCGCCCAAATTGTCCTCTTGCGCCAGTTGATTGTCGTCTTTTACGGCAACGAAATCTCTCTGGGGCTTCTGCTTGGCGCCTGGCTCTTCTGGGGGGCGCTGGGCAGCTGGCTGTTGGGCAGGTTTGCCGACAAAATCAAAAATCGCCAATTTAGTTTTGCTGTTCTCGAGATTGTTTTAGCCTTTATTTTACCCGGCTCCATATTTATGGTCAGGAACGCCAGGGCAATTCTGGGCATTCTGCCGGGAGAGATTATCGGCTTTTTGCCAATGGCCGCATTCAGCTTCTTTGTCGTTTCCTTAATTTGTGTTACTCTGGGGTTCCTCTTTGCCCTTGCCTGCCGCATTTATCCCCAAAAGACAATTGGGGCCGTCCGGATAGGCCGGGTGTATATCCTGGAAGCCCTTGGGGCGGTTTGCGGAGGGTGTCTGGTAAGTTTTTTCTTCATCCGCTATTTTGACGCCCTGTACATAATGCTGGGTTTGGCCGGCCTCAACCTTATTTCCGCGTATCTCTTACAGCTCAAAATTACACAACCGAGATTTGTTCCGGCTGCCAGATACGCCAGCCTCGCTTTAATTATAATTCTATTTGCTTTACTGTTTAGCCAGAAGGCCAAAGAACTTAAACAGGCCTCAATCAGACAGCAATGGAAGCACTTTACGCTTTTAACTGCCCGGGATTCCATTTATGGCAACCTCGTGGTTACCAGACACGATGCGCAATATTCGTTTTTCAACAACGGCCTGTACTTGTTTAGCGTGCCGGATATTGCCTCAAGCGAAGAGGCAGTGCATTTCGCCCTTTTAGAAACGCCTGACCCCGGGCGCGTCCTTCTTATCGGAGGAGGTATAGGGGGATTAGCCGGAGAGGTCCTTAAACACCCGGTATCCGCGCTTCATTATGTAGAGTTGGACCCGGAGATTATTGCCCTGGGCAGGCAATTCCTTGCGCCCGAGAAACTCGACTTCTTAAAAGACCCGCGCCTGACTATATTTCACCGGGACGGGCGCCTCTTTATCAAGCGGGCAAGGCTTTCCCCGGGCTTTGTCCCCTACGACAGCATTATCGTTTATCTGGGTGACCCCTACACTGCCCAGATAAACAGGTTTTACACTCGGGAGTTTTTTGAGCTTGCGCAAGAGTGCCTTGCGCCCGGCGGGGTATTTTCTTTTTCCTTAAGTTCTGCCGAAAACTTCTTAAATGTCGAGCAGCAGCAGTTTCTCTCTTCCATTCATAAGACCTTAAAGAGTGTCTTTAGCGAAGTCAAGGTAATCCCCGGAGACACCGCCTACTTTTTAGCCACGGACAAAAAAGGAATTTTGACCTACGATTACAAGGAGCTGTCCCGCCGCTTAAGAGAGCG
The DNA here is from genome assembly GCA_018899075.1 of Candidatus Omnitrophota bacterium. GTDB lineage: Bacteria > Omnitrophota > Gorgyraeia > JAFGHF01 > JAFGHF01 > JAHIIS01. The sequence goes on from JAHIIS010000116.1 coordinate 6,670, forward strand.
GCAAGTCGCCACTAAATTTGTGCGCGAATACTATCTTTTCGCCAGATTGTCGCAGGAGCGGGTAGCATACTTAGAGGACAGGATTGGCGCTAAAAGGGCAAAGCCGAACACGGATTTCCGCCCCATTTCCTATTATTATGATATGGTCCTCTGGAGCACCTATTTTGCCGGGCCCTGGCGAAAGGCCTTCTCCGCCGTCAATGAAAAAAGCCTCTGGGCTTTTTTCTCTCTGGTTTATTTATCCATTTTGGGATGGGGGTTTTGGCGTAGAAAAAGAGGCGGCGCAAAAAAGGGAACAGTCCTTTTGGCTGTCTCTACCACAGGCCTTACGGAACTTAGCTTTCAGGTTGTAATTTTGCTCGCCTTTCAGATAATTTATGGATATCTTTATTATAAACTGGGTATCATTTTAAGCTTCTTTATGATAGGATTAGTTCTGGGAAGCTGGTTGATTACAAAGAGATTAGAAAAGGTTAAGGACGATTTCGGTTTATTTATCAAGACGCAGGCGGCCATTTCTGTTTACCCTCTGATTTTGCCCCTGGCCTTTTACGCCTTAAATACAGCCACCGGCAGCAGGTTTATCAGCTGGGCAGGCAGCAATATAGTTTTTCCGCTTCTCCCGGTTATTTCCGGATTTATCGGCGGGTTTCAATTTCCCTTAGCCAATAAAATTATTTTGAAAGACGCTAATATAATCGGACGCACCGCGGGTTTAAGCTACGGGATGGATTTACTCGGCGCATGCACAGGCGCGCTTTTAGTGAGCGCGTTTCTGGTGCCGCTTCTCGGCATTACCCAGACCTGCATTGCCGTAGCTGTCTTGAACGCCGTCGTTCTCGCGACCCTGATGATGAATAGAAAGAGCTTATGTTCCTCTCCATCTTCTCCCGCATCGGAATAATCTTTATCGTCCTTCTGGTTGGAATCCTCACCAGGCGCTTTAGGGTCCTTACGAAAGAGACCACCGACGGACTCTGCCGCATTGCCATCGAAGTAACGCTCCCTTTTCTTTATTTTTATACTTTATCTACGAGCCTTAACCGGCAGCTTTTCTTTTCTATTCTCACGCTTCCCCTGTTTGCGCTAGTTTTAACTTTTGTCTCTTTCCTTTTAAGCTGGCTTGTGTCTTTGCGCCTTAAGTTGACTTCCCAACAGCGCCGCAGCTTTATGTTTTTAGTTACTTTTCCCAATTATGGATTTCTGGCTATCCCTCTGGTCTTTGCGCTATTCGGCCAGGAGGGCCTGGTGAGAGTCTTCGTGTTTAATCTGGGCATTACTTTTCTTTACTGGACTCTCGGCGTAGCCATTTTAAGGGGCCCGGCAAAAGGGGCAAGAATTTTCAAGAGTTTAGCGAACAACGCAATGGCAGCTTTAATCTTAGGGCTGATTGTAGGGATTACTTCTTTTCGCCTCCCCCAATTTATTTTAGAGACATCAAGGCTTATAGGAGACGCTACTATCCCGCTTGCGCTTATTGTCGTAGGCTCGATCCTGGCCCAGAGAGACTCGCGCAAGCCTGTTCCTTTTAAGGCGGTTTCTACTCTTGTATTTTGCCGGCTTCTCCTTATGCCCGCCCTGGCTATTTTATTTATTAATGTCTTTGGCGGTTTACCAAGAATGCTTGCCGTAATTATTGTGCTGCAGGCAGCGATGCCCTCCGCATCGACCGCCCCCATACTGACCAAAAGGTTCGGCGGCGATACGGAACTTGCTGCCAGCGGAGTATTCTTCACAACTTTGTTCAGCATTATCACCGTCCCTTTGTTTATAAGTTTGGCTTTGCGATAAATAACCAGCCATGGTATAATACCGGAAATGAAAAAGACAGGATTCGATAATGAGAAGTATCTCGCCGAGCAGACGAAAGCCATTCTGGAGAGAGTGGCCGGGTTCGACCATAAGCTTTATCTGGAATTCGGGGGCAAGCTCCTCTACGATTATCACGCCGCGCGGGTCCTTCCGGGGTACGAGCCTACCGTGAAAATGCAGCTTTTGCAAAGGCTCAAAGAAAATATTGAAATTGTTATTTGCATATATGCCAGAGACATAGAGGCGGGAAGGCTGCGCGGGGATTTCGGGATGACCTATGACACGGCCTGCCTTAAGACCATTGATGATTTGAAAGACTACGGGCTTGATGTGAATAAGGTAGTGATTACCCGTTTTAAAGCCGAGCCTCTGGCGATAAAATTTAAAAACAGATTGGAAAGGAAAGGAATTAAAGTTTACCTCCACCGGGAAATCAAGGGCTACCCTGCCGATATAAATAAGATAGTAAGCAAGAGAGGCTACGGGCGCAATGATTATATTAAGACCGAAAAGCCCGTTGTTGTGGTTACCGCGCCCGGCCCGGGAAGCGGAAAACTGGCCACCTGCCTTTCCCAGCTTTACCACGACCACAAAAGGGGCATAAATTCAGGCTATGCCAAGTTTGAGACCTTTCCCATCTGGAACCTGCCTTTAAGGCATCCGGTAAATGTGGCTTACGAATCAGCGACGGCGGATTTAGGCGATTATAACCTCACCGACCCCTTCCATCTTAAGGCCTATAATAAGAAGGCCGTTAACTATAACCGCGATGTGGATGCCTTCCCCATTCTAAAAAGTATTTTGGAGAAGATTGTCGGAACGAAAAGAGATATGGTGATGTATGACTCCCCCACAGATATGGGCGTCAACCGCGCAGGTTTCGGTATCGTCGACGATGAAGCAGTAAGAGAGGCGGCAAAGCAGGAGATTATTCGCCGCTGCTTCCGCTATCATTGGGAGTTTATGCTGGGGGCGGAAAAGAAGGAGACGGTAGAAAGAGCCAGAGAATTAATGAAGGAAGTAGGCGTAAAGGAAGAAGACCGCTCCTGCGTCCTGCCCGCAAGAAAAGCAGCGCGGGAGGCAGCCAAGAGCCCCGGAAAGGGCAACAACGGCATTTTTTGCGGCGCAGCCGTGGAGCTGCCCGGCGGTAAAATTATCAGCGGCAAGAACTCCCCTTTGATGCAAGCCGCATCCAGCGCAATAATTAATGCCGCCAAGCATCTGGCGGATATTCCCGACAGGATTCATCTGCTGCCCCGCAGTGTAATCAATAATATCGCCGCCTTAAAAAAAGAGATTCTGGATTCTAAAACAGAGAGCCTGGATTTGGAGGAGACCCTGGTTGCCCTCTCGATAAGCGCGGCCGCCAACCCCACCGCCGAAGCCGCCGTAAAGATGCTCAAGCAGTTAAAGGATTGCGAAATGCACATCACCCATATACCCTCGCCCGGAGATGAGGCAGGCCTGCGCAAGCTAAGGATTAATTTTACCTGCGATGCCCAGCCTACCTCTAATTATTTTTTGAGGTAGATTGATTGACGCCCGGTGTCGATCAATCCTCGTCATTGCGAGGAGCCCTTTGATTCATTTTTGGCGACGAAGCAATCTCCACCTTTGAGATTGCTTCGCTTCGCTCGCAATGACAGTTTAACAACATACTGTTGAGGTACTAATAATGCGTGAACTGAAAATTGATTCGGCAAAAGTTAAACAGAGGCTCCTCAGATTTATTCGTAATCAGACAAAAGGCGCGGGCCTTAACAGAGTGCTGGTGGGGCTCTCCGGGGGACTCGACTCAAGCCTGGTGCTCTATCTTTGCTGTGAGGCCCTGGGAGAAGAGAACGTCTTTGCGCTGATTCTGCCTTATAAAACTACTCCCGCCGAAAGCATAAATTCCGCCAAACTCATTGCCCGCAGATATCAGGTAAGGACGAGGTTCATCGATATTACCCCCCAGGTAGATGCCTATTTTAAGAATTTTCCCGGCGCCGACAAGGTCAGGCGGGGAAACAAAATGGCGAGAGAGAGGATGAGTATCCTCTATGACCGGTCAAAAGAATTAGGCGCCCTTGTTGCGGGAACCAGCAACAAGACGGAACTTCTCTTAGGATACGGCACGATATACGGTGATATAGCCTGCGCCTTTAACCCTCTCGGCGGCCTCTACAAAACCCAGGTGCGCCAGTTGGCTCACGATGCCGGCCTGCCCGGGAGAATAATTCGGAAAACCCCCTCCGCCGGACTGTGGCCCGGCCAAAGCGATGAAAAAGAACTGGGTTTGACGTATGCCAGGGTAGACAGGCTGCTTCATTATTTGGTAGATAAAAAATTTTCAGATAAGAAACTGCTGGGGCTGGGTTTTAAGAAGAGTTTCCTGCAAAAAGTAAAAAGGCGCATCGCCGGGAATGCCTTTAAGCGGCGCACACCTCCCATCGCCAAAATCTAAAGGACAGGCAGATACTTCTTAATCTCGTGAGAGGTAATCTGGATACGGTATTCCTCCCATTCGCGTTCTTTGTTTAAGATAAAGCGCGTAAAGATATGTTCGCCCAGGGTCTTGCGCACCAGCGCGCTTTTTTTAGTCTCTTCGATGCCTTCAAAGAGGTTTCCCGGAAGGGAATGAAGGCCCCGCCTTTTTCTTTCTTCCATCGCCATTTCATAGATATTGGGCTCCATAGGCTCAGGGATCTTATATCTTTTCTCGATGCCTTCCAGGCCCGCCGCCAGCATTACCGCAAAGGCTAAGTAAGGGTTACAGGCGGGGTCAGGGCAGCGCAGTTCCGCGCGGGTGGCCTTTTCGTTTCCCGGCCGGTATAAAGGGACGCGGATAAGGGCGGTGCGGTTACGCTGGCCCCAGGAAATATACACCGGGGCCTCGAAGCCCGCCACCAGCCGCTTATAGGAGTTGACCCACTGGGCGGTTAGCGCGCAGATTTCCCGCGCGTGTTTAAGCTGTCCGGCGATAAACTGTTTGGCTGCCTGCGAAAGGCTGCATTTATCTTTTTTATCAAAGAAGGCATTCTTCTTACCGCGAAATAGAGATTGGTGCAGGTGCATCCCCGTGCCGTTTACGCCGAATATCGGCTTGGGCATAAAGGTGGCATGAACGCCTTGCTGCTGGGCTATTTCCTTGATTACAAAACGGCAGGTGAGGATGTTGTCCGCAGTTTTCAGGGCGTCGCTGAACTTGGGGTCGATCTCGTGCTGGCTCGGCGAGACCTCGTGGTGTGAGGCCTCCACGACAATGCCCATCTCCTCCAGCGTCCTTACTGTGCGGTTGCGCAGATTATTGGCAATGTCGTTGGGGATTAATTCAAAATAGGAGCCTTCGTCCAGGACTTCCGGTTTTTTGTCCGTTTTAAAATAAAAGTATTCTATTTCCGGCCCCACATAGAAATCGAAGCCCATATCTCCGGCGTGCCGCAAAATGCGCTTAAGCGCCTCCCGGGTGTCGCCCGCATAAGGGCTGCCGTCGGGATTTAAGATATCGCAGAACATCCGCCCGATGGGAAAATCCTTTTTTGTCCAGGGCAGGATTGTAAATGTATGCGGGTCGGGCCTGGCAATGATGTCGCTTTCCTGGGCCTCGGCGAATCCGGTAACGGAGGAGCCGTCAAATCCCTTACCGTGTTTTAAGGCCTCGGGAAGCTCTCCCGCGGTAATTGAAATACATTTAAGGGTCCCCAGAATATCCACAAACCAGAGCTGGATAGTTCTAACCCCCTTTTCTTTAACAAGACGCAGGAGTTCTTCTGCCTTTGCCCCTTTCTTCGAATGTCTTTTTTCAGGGAGCCCCGGGGATAATTTCAATTCCGGCGTTCCTTGCCCGGGGATAATATATTGCCTCCCTACCTTTATCGCCTTGATTTTCCCCCGCTTAATCCGCTCGATTACCGCCTGACGGGAAATCCGCAGTTTCTTAGCCAACTGCGTGGCCGTAAGATATCTTTCCATAATAGCGCCTCCTCGTATAATATGTTTTTGTTAAGTTTCTTTATATTTGTTCTTTATTTTTAAGAGAGATCCTTGTAACATACCCTATTGAAGGGTATGGAGGGAAGAATCTTCGTCTCCTTGTTGCCCCGATTAACGGGAGCTTC